>JAIFNM010000309.1 GCA_020047725.1 Betaproteobacteria bacterium | reverse complement strand
CATAACATCGGTAAATGTCAATAACTGCCGATGAATCGGAACGGGCGTGCCTACGCACGCCCACCCCGTCACCGATCAGGGCACAGGGGGCTCCGATCACCGATGTTCGGATGGCATTCCAGACAAGACAAGCCCAATCCGGCGGCGCGGTCACGCACGTTCCATATCGATTTTCGTTATGGAGTGTGATCATGTCGAAGCAATGCCAAGCCTGTGGCCATCCTTTCACCCCTCGGCCTCAAAGCCCGAATCAGAAATACTACACCAACTCGGAATGCCAACGCGAACGCCGTCGGCGTTGGAAACAGCAAGCACGTCAGGGCGATTCTGATTACCGCGACAACGACATCCGTACCAGAAAAACGTGGGCCGCCGACAATCCTGCGTATTGGAAACGGTACCGCGATGGGAATCCTGCCTACGTCGAGCGCAACCGCAATCTACAGCAACGACGCAATCAAAAACAGCGCACGACGGTGATTGTAAATGAGGACGTGTCACACGCGTTGATCACCCCGTCATCAGGCCGTCTTCGATTTTGTTGGTAACCATAGTTTTCGTGCAGAGAACCCTGTTGAGCTAACGGTTACGCCGCACCAAACCTAGAAATGCTTGCTAAACAGAAGCTCTGTGGTATGCACTGCAAAAAACAACCTCTTCGAAGGCCCTTACCGCAACCCATAAACCTAGTTGACAGACATGAAACTAACTAATATGCTTTACCGAAACCGGTACCGATACCGGTACCGTTATTCCCAGGCGATGGTGTCGTTGCCATTTGGCAAAGATAGAACACCGAATCATCCAGCGAAATTCTCACAAGAACGTCCGTTTTCGAAGAGCAGGTTATGGCAATCACCATCAAGGAAATCGCAACGGCAGCAGGCGTCTCGAAGTCGCTGGTATCGAAAGTCATCAATGGCAAACCGGATGTCGCTCCGGAGACTCGCGAACATGTTCTCCAGATCATCGAGCAACTGGAATATGTCCCGAACAACAGAGCACGCAACCTGTCTCTTGGTTCAAACAAGGACATTGCCGTCATCCTGCCGTCGAGCAACTACGTGTACATGCGGTTCATCTTCCGGCTCTACGAAGAACTGCGGCGCTACGCTTACAACGCCAATATCTATGTGACTGAGCATGACAAGGAACGCGAACGTTCAATCTTCCAGTCTATCCGGGCCAACGGTCTTGCTGGCGTAGCCTGCTTCATCGACCCCGAAGGCAGCGAAGAGACCTGCAATTGGCTGGAAAAATTGAATGTCGCGACGGTGACCCTGGGAGAAGAACTTTGCTCGAAAAAGTTCGATCGAGTCTTCTGTTCCGAAAAGGACATGGCGCTCGAAACATGCCGCATCGTTTCTGAGCGCTCGGCCGGAACTGTACACGTTCTGATGTTGCCAGAATCCAAGGCGTACGAACGTCGTCGCAATCATTGCATCCGTACCGCGCTGCAAAACTGCGGTCTGAAAGCCGAGCGCGTTGTTTTCTGCCAAGTTTCAGAAGTAAGTGCCGAAGAGGGCCTTCGTGTCACGCGCGACATTCTGAAGTTGCACTCTGCCGGGATCATTTGCTCGCTCAGCAATGTGCTGACCGCCGGCTGCCTTCGCGCCATGAACGAATCACCTCATCAAATGCATGAGTTCGACATTGTCACCCTCGGTGATCTTTCACTGCTGCAAGATTTCGGATTCTCCTATCCGTTTGTCACGTTTCCGAGTGAGGCAATGGCCCGAGCAACGGCTGATCTACTCCACCATCGGATATCGCATGCAGATGCCCCGGCAAAGGTGAAAAAACTGAAGCCCTATTGCCACAATTCCTAACGCGGAGACAGGGAGCAAAACTGCAATGCCATCTGGACGAACTCTCTTGACGATCGATAGGAAGAAGCTTGCAGGACGATCGTGGATTAGCGGTCGCACATGCTCTGCTGTCTTGTCAGATATGCCAAACCAGATGATGCAGGCTCATGAGCCTAAATGCCTGGAGGCCCGTAATGATTTCTGCAATTGACACAGCACTCATCGTCGCCTACATCCTGGGCGTTCTTGTTCTCGGCTGGTATGTCGGAAAAAGCAACAAAAGCGCAGATGACTATTATCTGGCCGGTCGCTCGATGGGGTGGTGGCCAATAGCAATTTCAGTTGCGGCTTCGATGATCAGCGCCAATGGGTTTATTGGCGGGCCAGGATGGGCCTACACGTCAGGCATCAAGCCGTTCATGGTCAACATTGGCGTGCCGCTTGCCATCACGTTCGTGATGATTACGTCGGTTCCGCTTTTTTACAACCTTAAAGTGACGACGGTTTACGAGTACGTCGAATTGAGATTCGGCCCGAAGACACGCGTAATCTCGGTCGTTGCCTTTCTGGCCAACTCGATCATCCAGGTCAGCTCGATGGTGTTTATTCCCGCCTTGTTTCTCCAAACGCTGACGGGCTGGGATATTGCTCTGCTTATCCCGATCGTCGTATCAACATCGGTCGTGTATACGCTGATTGGTGGAATAAAGGCCGACATATGGACCGATGTAATCCAGTTTTTCGTCATGTGGTTCGCGCTGTTTCTGATCATAGCCATCATGTTGAATGGCATTGGTCTCGGCTTTTTCGACTCCTTGAAGCTGGCGGGTCAGACAGGAAAGCTCAACGCCATTGACTTCTCGCTGGATCTAAAAAACACCAACGCGTTCTGGGCCACCCTGATCGGTGGGACGTTCATGTGGGTCCGCTATTTCGGGTTTGATCAGGTTCAAATTCAGAGAATTCTGACTTCAAAATCAATTCGCGGTATCAAGCAATCGTTTTTTACGAGCGCCGTTCTCATGAATACGATGTACTTCATTTTCATGATTGTCGGAGTACTTCTCTACGTCTTTTACAAGGGCCGTGCATTCGCGAATGAGAATGGCATTCTGATTGATTTCATTACAAATTTCCTGCCTGTTGGCGCTATCGGCATTGTTATCGCCGGACTCTTCGCCGCGGCGATGTCGAGCATCGATTCACTGCTCAACTCGATGTCGGCCGTATTTGTCAAAGACATCTATGAGCGATTTTTCGCCAAGGATGCTGCAGAAACGACGTTGAAACAATCAATCACCATTTCCGCAATCTGGGCACTGGTGATCATGTTCTTTACCTTCATTGGCTTCATTGGATCGACACGCTCCGTGCTCGCCGTTGTGGGCAGCTACATCGCCTACATTTCGGGCCCAATGTGCGGCGTTTTCTTCTTGGCATTGTTCACGGAGAAAGCAAACGACACTGGGGTCGCTACCGGAATCGCCGTTGGATTTGGCCTGACTCTATTCATCGGCATCGGCAGCGGTATCAGCTGGATCTGGATGCCAGCAATCGGACTGGTACTCACATTCTCTGCCGGCATGTTGTTCAGCATGCTCTTTCCGTCCCCGAAGACGTGTGAAGAAATACGTCCCTATACGGTACAGGGGCAACGTCGTCAGATTATCGCTTCAGGGAAAACACGCGAAGGTGATGCGTCTCTCCTGCCTCTCGAAATAGACCGTTATGTTCTAGGCACTTTTTCGTTCTTTGTTTTTCAATACGTATTTTTGGCGTGGCTGGCGAATTGAAATTCTGCGTTGAGTGCCAGTTCAAGAAAAATACGAATATTACAGAAGCGTTGAATTTTCAAAATTCTTTATTTCTATTTCAGCGCAATATTTCCACTTGAGGAATTATTAAATGATTGAAAAAACTGGCGAAAGCACTGAAGACCGCATTGATGAATACGGTTTCTCAAGTCACGTCATATTCAATGGAGAAACCGACGAGGTCAAGGCGGTTGGACACAATGACTACAACGATTATTTGGCACTCGAAAAGAAGACGCAAGTGCTGAAAAATTTCGATCCACAGTATGATGATTTTGTCGATTACATAATAAAAATAACGCATCAAATCTGGGAAGAAAAGAGTATCGGGCTGATTTATGATACTTATCACAACAACGTCACGATGCATTTTGGATCATTTTCAACCACTGGAATAAAATCGGTTATTTCAGGAACGCTCCAGACCCTATATGCATTTCCGAATCGCCGGCTTATCGGGCAAAACGTAATCTGGTCAAAACTCGGAGACGACGGTTATTTGTCTTCGCATCGAATACTTTCAACCGCAACGAATCTGAATCAAAGCAGTTTCGGGCCGCCCACCGGAAAAACAATCTCTTTCAGAACCACCGTTGACTGCGCGGCCGAGAACAATCGGATTTATGAAGAATGGCTTGTCCGGGACAATCTCTGGATCGTTGAGCAATTGGGCTTTGACGCCCACGCGATAGCCAAGGAAATGGCGAAACGTACCGTCAGACGGAGCGGGCTTAACAAGAGCAAATTCGGGTTGGATGAGAATATGAACGGCCAGATATCGCCGAGCAAGTACTCAGCGAAGGATGATTCAGTCGGTGAAATTATTTTGCAAATGCTCAGCGAGATATACAACTGCCGGCTGTTCGATAAGGTCAAATCCTATTACAACGACGAAGCGGTCGTTCATTTTATTTGCGACAAGAATCTGACGGGATTCAATCAGATTCAGGGCATGCTGGTTAATCTTTTCTCTTCGTTCCCGAACGCCAAGTTTATTGTTGAAAGAATAACCTGCAATCGCCAACCAGCTACTCAAGGGCACGATGTCGCTGTTCGTTGGCGGCTGTCCGGGTTACATGAGGGTTACGGCTTTTTTGGAACGCCATCGAATCGCCCCGTCGAAATACTTGGGATAACACACTATGCAGTAACGAATAAGAAGATCACTGAGGAGTGGGTGACATTTGATGGGCTGGATGTTTTGAAGCAGATTTACATGAGTGATGAAAATCCGGATTGCGCTGCATCCTAATTTTTAAATAAGAGGAGTTTTTATGAGCATCTCACAAGCATCAACGATTGAAGAAAGTGGAGAGGGCATCATACTGGGCAGAGAGAGAACAAATGCCCAGCGTTATATTGCCTTTGGATCGATACTGGTGATCTATTTCTTTTACTGCTACAACTTCATGGTCGGAACGTTTGTCAAACCAACCATGATCGCGACCATCGAGAACGGTGGTTTCGCATTCACCATGCAGCAAACGGAGTCGATCTTTGCGATCATGTCGTTTGCCACGATTCCAGGCACGCTTGTCTTCGGAATGATGTCGTCAAAGATTGGCAAAAAGAAAACGCTGATGGTTGTGGCCATGATGATTGCGGCGACTACGCTTTTGCCACTGCTGGATCCGGCTAACTATATGCTCTGGAAGATCTCACGGTTTTCGACGGGGTTTGCTCTAGGTGGGGTTTTTGGGACAGCCGTGCCTCTCGTGACTGAAATGTTTCCCCAGGCTTATCGGGGAAAACTCGCCGCCATCCTGACCAGCACGTTCTCAATTGCAATGATCTTTGCCGGGAAGATCTACGGACTCCTGGGAGACGCCAATTGGAGAATGCTGATTCTGACCTGCGTGATTCCGCCAATCATCGGGACCATTCTTGTCTACTTCAACGTTCCTGACGATAGCGAAAACACCCGAAACGCAATCGCCAAGGCAAAAGACAAGGGCGAGAAGATCAATTATTTCAGCATGTACAAAGGCAAATACCTGTGGATCGGGATTGGAGTAATTCTGCTTTCCGGTGCCAATTTCACGGCGTATTCCGCATTTTCGAACAATTCCACAACCTACCTCAAAACGGTACTTGGCTTAAGCGCGGCAACTGCAGGCGGCATTTACAGCATGCAGGGCTGGGGGCAATTGATTGGCTATAACGTTTGGGGTTTCTTCGCGGACAAATTTGGACGCAAGGTCCCACTGATCGGCATGGCGTTAAGCGGCGTCATGGTATATGCGTATATGCAGATCGGCGCCGAGAACATTTCAACATTCGAGATCGTTTCGCTGCTGCTCGGCTTCTGCATCGGATTTTCCGGGGCATGGGGTGCCTACTACACGGAGCTTTTCCCGAAACGGTTTAGTGGCCTGGCCCCAGGGATTTCGTTTAACGGTGGCCGGATCATCTCCACAACAGCTCTGCCAATGATCGCCAGCGTCGCCGTAACTGTCGCCGGACTGCAAAGTATCTTCCAGATCTCCATGTTTATCTTCTTCGCTGGTGCCGTTTTGTGGGCATTCCTGCCAGAGACCTTGAACCGGGTCAGAGAAGAGTAATTCGATCAACTGCACCTTTACAGTGCCGCTCCCAGGAATCAGCTTTCCGGGGAGCGGCGTGTTTTTGGAAACATAGATTCAGGCACTATTCATTGGCGTACCGGCATCAAGGAGAAAACAATGGGGAAGTACACAGAAGCAAAGCGCGTTGTACGTAACTATTTCGATGCAGTTGAAAAAGCAACGCCGGAAAGCGTCGCAAGTGTTCTTGATGGTTTCACAGGCGAGAACTACCTTTGGCGTGGCGTATATCCGTTTCGCGAGCAACGAGGAACGAATACAGCGGCTGAGGTTTTCTGGTCGCCCCTGATGAGGGCAGTCTCGAATCTGCAGCGACGGCAGGACATGTTCATTGGCGGCACCAACGAAATCAGTGGCGAACAATGGGTCATGAGCATGGGCCACTTCATGGGGAACTTCAAATCCGACTGGCTGGGCATCCGGGCAACAGGGAAGATGATCAGCTTGCGCTATGCCGAGTTCAACTGTGTCGAGAACGGCAAGATCACCCAAAGCGGACTGTTCGTTGATGTCATCGGATTCATGCAACAAGCCGGCGCGAATCCACTGCCACCGCAGACGGGCAATTTCTTCGTCTATCCTGGCCCGCGAAATCACAACGGCTTGCTTTTCGACGACGCCCCCGAGGAAGAGGGGATCGCGACGCTGGCGTTGGTAAACAAGATGGTCGATGACTTGACTCAACTGAACAAGAGCGGTGCCATGGGCTGTCCGCCAGAAGTTCTGGAGAAGTCGTGGGCCAAGGACATGATCTGGTACGGACCGGGTGGAATCGGTGCCAGCTATACGATTCCCAAGTACCAGGAACAGCACCAGTTGCCGTTCAGGAACAACCTGAAAGACAAGGTGTTCAACGGACATGTTTGCCGCTTTGCAGAAGGCAATTTTGCGTGTTTCTTTGGCTGGCCAAACCTGTCAAACACGCCGACCGGCGGTTTTCTTGGTCTGCCCGGCGGAGAGGTACGGGCAGACATGCAGGTGGTGGACGTCTATTACCGCTGCGGGGACAAGCTATCCGAAAACTGGGTGTTCATCGATATCCCGTACTGGCTCAAGCAACAGGGAGTTGACATCATTCAACGGACGAGTGCCATCCTCAATCCGGGTTCCGCGTGAGCACCTCCTTCAGCTATCTGGGCAACAACCTGCGCTGGTGCCTGACTGCATTGGTATTCCTGCCAGCGCCGTGATAGCTGGATCCTTAGCGCCGAGCGGTTGGTGACGTTCCGGATTGGCTATTCAGAGCTCGTTGAAGGTTGCCATGCCGGATCTTATGTGCCGCCAGAAACCAGGGCAATTGCATGAGTGCCACTGTCGTGAACATCTGAAATAGTGGTTAACAGCCGGTGACCGATGCATTGCAGTCGTTGGTAGCCCGGTGCCCCAATGGCTGGTCAGTTCTGAAAGCTGCCTAATGGTCGATACGGGCTCCTCGGCCTGACCGGCCATCCAGAGCTTGCTACTTGGACGACCACACCGCGTCGCTTTTCCAACCGGATCATAAACGGACTGCGCGGTATCAAACGCGTGTTGTACGACATTCCTGGAAAACCACCCGCGACAATAGAGCGGGACTGAAAGGAAGGGCAGGCCGCAGTCAGGAAGCATTTGGTTCGTCCGTAGCCTATTTGCGGTCGGCAGCATGTCCGACCGTTTTGCCCTTAATGAACCGCTCAATTGCTGAGGGGATTTTTCCTTTGAAAAGCGACCAAATTAGCCCGCTTGTCCAACGATCGGCCCCAAAGTCCTCAGTTCGCGCAGCCGCTGATGCGCATCGCTCTCTAGATCCACCGGGCTCTGATACTTGGCCTGCAAGTAGTGGTGGATAAATACGTCCAAATACGCGGCTAGGGTTTGCGCAGCACGCGGCTCGCTGGCTAACTCCAGGCAGAGCGCCGCCACTTCAGATGTGCAGTGAAGATCATCGCGCTTGGAGCGCCGCAACTTGTAGCGCGAGGGCTGATCAGGATTCAGGCTCAGCATCGGAAAGCAATCCAAATAAGGGCTCTTGCGGAACATCTTGCCCGCTTCAGCCCAAGTACCATCGAGCAAGATGAAGAGTGGCCGTTTGTCGGGTACAGGTCTGCCAGGTTGCGCCAAACCAGGTATTGCCTGCACCACCCGAGCTGCCTCCACAAACTCTCCTGGATAAACCACGAGTGGCTGCCATTGGGGATCTGCCAGCAAGGCCAGCAAAGCAGGGTCAACCGCTGTTCGTGTCCATTCAAAAGCAAACGTATCAGCCACCACATCGGCAATCAGCCAGCCCGTGTTGCTCGGCTTCAAAGCCTCAATATCGCTCATTAGCAAACACATGCCCGCGCGCGTGGCTACCTTCGGGCGCAAGTTGCAAAGGCAATGTGTGATCGCCAGCCGGCAACCGGCGCAGCGCTCTTTTAGCCAGCCACCGCGCGCTGAAAACGGCTTCGGGCTTCGCGCCAGGCGCGCCGTGCGCAGGCGCGAGACGGCGTGTGGTGAGTGAATGGGATGGAGCATGTCAATGAGCGGCGTGTGGTGAGTGAATGGGATGGAGCATGTCAATGAGGTAATTGTGGTCTTCAAGCGTTGTATTTATTGCGGCAGGCGCCATCAAATTAAGAGCGCCTAGGGTTGTAGGCTTTGCGTGCCAGCGGTCGTCCCTGGTGACTTTATCCGCTTTTGAGTAAGCACGTTGACACAGCGATGAATTGACCCACACACGCTCTTTCGGATTGCAACAGCACGTCCACCGCCGCAACTGCGCGCGCTTCGCGTCGTGCCCAATCGCCGTTGACTTCCACCCATTGCACACCTCGTTGGACAAGTGCTTCCCGCCATACACGGCGGCAGTTGGCGCGGCCCTGCGTGTCTGCAAAACAGCGCTGCGGGTCGGGCGCCCATGGCATATCGGTATCGCAACAGAGATATAAATCCATCGCCTGAGCACGCCGCTCGGCCTCGACCCGAACCCAGGGGGGGCAAGCCCCGGGGAAGAGCAGGTCATTCCACAGCAGGCAGGTCAG
>JAIFNM010000259.1 GCA_020047725.1 Betaproteobacteria bacterium | reverse complement strand
TCGAAGGCCCGGACGGGATCAATCCGGTGGTCTATGACTGGGACAGCGCCAGCGGCAAGGCGAAGCGAAAATCAGTTGAAGTAGCGAAGAAACTCCTGGCCGAGGCCGGCTGGCCAAACGGGCGCGATGCCAAGACTGGCGAACCGCTGGTGCTCAACCTCGATACCACGAGCGGCGGCATGGGCGACAAGTCGACACTCGACTGGCTGGCACGCCAGTTCGCCAAGCTCGATATCCAGCTGGTCGTGCGCGCGACCGATTACAACCGCTTTCAGGACAAGATCCGCAAGGGGGCCGTGCAGATATATTTCTTGGGCTGGAATGCTGATTATCCTGACCCGGAGAATTTCTTCTTCCTGCTCGCTGGCTCCGAGGGCAAAGTCGCCAGTGCTGGCGAGAACGCTGCCAACTATGTCAATCCCGAATTCGATCGACTGTTCGCCGAAATGAAGAACATGGAAAACGATGACGAGAACGGTCCCAAACGGCTGGCCATCATCGGTCGCATGAACCGCGTGTTGCAGCACGACGCGCCATGGATCTTCGGTTTTCACCCGAGGAGCTATACCCTACGTCATTCATGGGTCTATAACCGCAAGCCGACCGGCGTCGGCAACAACATCCTGAAGTATCAGCGCATCGATGTCGCCGAGCGCGAACGGCGGCGGCACGAGTGGAATAAGCCGGTGCTGTGGCCGCTGGCATTGCTGGCCGTGGTGCTGGCTTCGCTGATCGTGCCAGCCGTGATCAGCTACCGCCGCCGCGAACGCGGCACGGCGCGTTCATAGGAGAACACCGCCCATGCTCGCGTACATCCTGCGCCGACTGCTCTACGCCATCCCGATCCTGATCGGGGTGAATCTTATTACCTTTGCGCTGTTCTTCATCGTCAATTCGCCGGACGACATGGCGCGCATGCAGTTGGGCGGAAAGCGCGTCACGCCCGAAGCCGTAACCAAGTGGAAAGCCGAGCGCGGATATGACAAACCGCTGTTCGTCAACGCTGAGGCCACGGGCGCCGGGATGCTCACCGAGACCATCCTGTTCACCAAGTCGGCACGCCTGTTCGTCGGCGATTTCGGGCGTGCCGAGGATGGCCGCGACATCGCCAGGGAAATATCCACGCGCATGGGGCCGTCGCTGGCGATTGCTTTGCCGACTTTCATCCTCGGGCTGTTCGTGACGGTGAGCCTGGCACTGATGCTAGCCTTCTTCCGCGCCAGCTATCTCGATTTCTGGGGCGTCGTGCTGTGCGTGGCGCTGATGTCGATCTCCGGGCTGTTCTACATCATCGGTGGACAATACTTGATCAGCAAGCTGTGGCGACTGGTACCGATTTCGGGCTATAGCGCCGGGCTGGATGCATGGAAATTCCTCATCCTGCCGGTGGCCATCGGCGTGTTTTCGGGCATCGGTTCGTCGACCCGCTGGTATCGCACGATTTTCCTCGAGGAAATCAACAAGGACTATGTGCGACGGTTCTCTTTCGTCACGTACTGCGCAACGCCATGATTCCGATCCTGACCGGCGTGGTCGTCGTCATTCCGATGCTGTTTCTGGGCTCGCTATTGACCGAATCCTTCTTCGGGATTCCGGGTCTAGGCAGCTATACCATCGACGCCATTCAGGCGCAGGACTTCGCCGTCGTGCGCGCCATGGTCTTCATCGGCTCGGTGCTGTACATCGTCGGCCTGATCCTTACCGATATCTCCTATACGCTGGTCGATCCGCGGATACGTTTTGAGTGATTTGATGAACGACAACTTCTACCACAGAGACACAGAGGCACCGAGGAAACACAGAGAAATTCCTCGCGGTGTTCTCTGTGAAATCTCTGTGTCTCTGTGCCTCTGTGGTGGGTTTTCAGGTTCTATCAGATGACCTTTCTTCCCGTCCTTCTCTGGTCCGACCTGCTAATCTGGTTGCTGGTGTTGGTGGGCGTCGCGTTGGGGGCGCTGTCATCGCGCAATCCTCACTTGCGTGCAGCGTGGCGACGGGTCGGGCGCAGCCGGCCAGGGATGGCGGCGGCGACAGTGCTGCTGGTATTCATCCTGATCGGCCTTCTTGATTCTTTGCATTACCGACCAAGAATGGAGAATCGTGACGCTGACTTGCCGGCGGTCTATTCGGTCGACGTGCTGTCGATGCTCGATACGCTGGCGAAACCGTTGCGTACACGCGTCGAAAAAACCTACTCGGCGCCGCTGGCGACGCGTGCGTTTGCCAAGGAGACGGTCGAGCTGCGCGGTGCCGATGGCCGTGTCACATCGGTGCGCGAATTTCCGCGCCTCAAGTACGGCGGCACGCATCTCGGGAGCGACGAAACGCAACGTGATGGCGATGTGCTCAATAGCCTGCTGGCCGCAGAGGCTCGTGCTGCCTTGATCTTCGCCTGCATGGCTCTGGGAGTGGCGTATTTATTGGCTCGCAGAGGTGCATGCTCGTTGATCAAGGCATGGTGCCGTCTCTGGCATGGTGATACCGAATTCGCCTGGAATGCCGTATTGATCACGTTGGGTGTTCTGCTGCTGACGATTGCGCCGCTGTTGGCCTTGTGCGTCGATTACCACGTCTTCGGCACCGACAAGGTCGGGCAGGACGTGTTCTACCAGGTCCTCAAGAGCATACGCACGGCGCTGGTGATCGGGCTGGTGACGACGCTGGTGACGCTGCCTCTGGCCGTCGGCTTCGGCATTTTTGCCGGCTACTTTCGCGGCTGGGTCGATGACGTGATCCAGTATCTTTACACCACGCTCAGCTCGATTCCCGGCGTGCTGCTGATCGCCGCTGCCGTACTGATGATGCAGGTGATCATCGACACGCATCCGCAATGGTTTGCCACATCCGTCGAGCGCGCCGACATGCGCCTGCTGGCGCTGTGCTTCATCCTCGGGCTGACCAGCTGGACCGGCCTGTGCCGCCTGCTGCGCGGCGAGACGCTGAAACTGCGCGAATTGGAATACATCCAGGCCGCGCAAGCCTTTGGCGTCTCCGATCTGCGCATCATCCTGCGCCATATCCTGCCCAACCTGATGCACATCGTGATCATCGCGCTGGTCATGGATTTCTCTGGGCTGGTGCTGGCCGAAGCCGTGCTGTCCTATATCGGCATCGGCGTCGATCAGAGCATGATCAGCTTCGGCATGATGATCAACAATGCACGCATGGAGCTGGCTCGTGAGCCGATGGTGTGGTGGTCGCTGGCGTCGGCTTTCGTTTTCATGTTCGTGCTGGTGCTGGCTGCCAACCTGCTCGCCGATGCAGTGCGCGATGCCTTCGATCCACGAATGGTGGGGGCGTCATGAGCAAGGACAGGATTCTCAGTGTGCGTGGCCTGCGCATGGGCTTTGCCAACGGGTTTGGCAACACTAGCAGGGTGCTGGCCGCAGTCGACGGCATTGACTTTGATCTGCATGCCGGAGAAACGCTCGCATTGCTTGGCGAATCCGGCTGCGGCAAGTCGGCGACGGCCTTGTCGCTGTTGCGGCTGCTCCCGGCCGCCGGGCGCTTTCTCGGTGGTGAAGTGAATTTTGACGGCCAGAATCTCCTGCAATTGCCCGAGGCCGAAATGCGTGCGGTGCGCGGTGGCGGCATGGCGATGATCTTTCAGGAACCGGCGACCAGCCTCAACCCGGTACTGACCGTCGGCCGGCAGATCGGCGAAGTGCTTGAACGCCATCAGGCGATGACCGGTGCAGCGGCGCGTCAACGGGCGCTTGAGCTTCTCAACGCCGTTGGTATCGCCGATGCACAGCGCCGCCTTGACGAATACCCGTTTCAGCTTTCCGGCGGCATGAAGCAACGCGTGATGATCGCCGTCGCTCTGGCCGGTAATCCAAGACTGTTGATCGCCGACGAGCCGACGACGGCGCTCGACGTCACCATCCAGGCACAGATTCTCGACCTCCTGCGGCGTCTGCAGGCCGAGCGCGGCATGGGCATGCTGCTGATCACGCACGATCTGGGCGTCGTCTCGCAGATGGCGCATCGTATCGGCGTCATGTATGCCGGCGAAATCGTGGAGGAAGCGCCGCGCGAGGCTTTTTTCGCGTCGCCACGCCACCCATACACACAGAAACTGTTTGCCGCGTTGCCCGATTTGACGCGGCGTGGTGGCCGGCTGGAAACCATTACCGGGCAGGTGCCGTCGCTCTCGGCCATGCCGTCCGGCTGCCGCTTTGCCGAACGCTGCCCGCACGCATGGGAACGCTGCCGGGCCGAAGCGCCGGTGTGGCATGCGGCGGGAGAAAACCATCGTGTGCGCTGTCATCTGCTGGACGCGCCGGGCAGGGCGGTTGTCAGTGCGCCGAGAGTGGATGCGGCCAGGGTTACGCTTCTCACACCTCCCTCTTCACTCCTCGCCGTTCAGGATCTTCGCGTCCATTTTCCAATCCGTCGCGGCGTTTTGCAGCGTACGGTAGGGCACGTCAAGGCGGTTGATGGCGTGTCGCTGGAACTCGCGCGCGGCCGCACGCTGGCGCTCGTTGGCGAATCCGGCTGTGGCAAGACAACGGTTGGCAAGGCTATCCTGCAACTAATCAAGCCGACTAGCGGCCAAGTGCAGCTTGAGTGTCGCGAGCTGACCGGTTTCTCGCGCGGGGAGTTGCGTCCGTTGCGCCGCCGCATGCAGATGATTTTTCAGGATCCCTTTGCATCGCTCAATCCAAGGCTGCCTGTCGGCGAGATCGTCGGCGAGGGCATGAGTGCACTGGGCGTGGCGTCGAACAACAGTGAGCAGGAAGCGGCCATTGCCGCGCTGCTCAAGCAGGTCGGGCTCGATCCAGCGGCAACCGAGCGCTATCCGCACGAATTTTCCGGTGGCCAGCGGCAACGCATTGCCATTGCCCGTGCGCTGGCCGTGCAACCGGAACTGATCGTCTGCGACGAGCCAACGTCGGCGCTCGATGTGTCGGTGCAGGCACAGATCCTGAATCTGCTCAAGGCCCTGCAGGACGATCTTGGCCTGGCCTACCTCTTCATCACGCACAACTTCGCAGTGGTCGAATATCTGGCGCACGAAGTGGCGGTAATGTACCTCGGGCGTATCGTCGAGCGTGGCCAGGTTGACGAAGTCTTGTGTTCGCCGCAGCACCCTTACACGCAGGCGCTGCTCGCCGCCGTACCCAGCCCGCGCCTCAATGAACAGCCACCGTTCATCCGGCTGGCGGGTGAAACACCATCTCCAGCCAATCCGCCAGCGGGCTGTCACTTTCACCCGCGTTGCCCGCAGGCCAGCCCGTCATGTCGTACAATTGGTCCGGAAATAAGCCGCGTGACGGAGAGTCATGCAGTGGTTTGCCATCTTCATAAAGAGTCGCTAAGGTGAGCGTTTTCAGCTACTTGAGAGCCTTGTTTTTCGGGGCCTCCAACAGCATCGGTCGACGCATGACTGTATTCATCATCGCCTTCTGTGCGGCGATCATGCTGGGTATTACGGCGGTCCAATTGGTTTTTGAGTACCGCGAGATGCGCAAAGGGCTCGATAACGAGCTCGACACGATCAGTATATACGTGCAAAACATCTCCGAAAGCGTCTGGAATTTCGACGATATTCAAGTGCAACTGGCAATCGATGGCTTGAAGCGTTTGCCCAACATCGAGCGTGTCAGCGTCATTGCTGCAGATTCCACCCGGACCTGGGTGGCAGGCAATGAACCGCCAAAGAATAATCTGACGCGCAGTTTTGAGCTGCGCGTCGAAAAAAATGGCGAAAAGACTCCGATTGGCACGCTTTCAGTGGTTGCCCGCCTCGACGGACTTGAGCAGCAGATCATGGTCCGCGCTCGTTCCATTTTGCTTAGCAATGCATTGACCTACCTTTTTGCCGGACTGTTCATCCTGTTCCTGTTCCGAATTCAGGTGACGCGCCGGCTCGACACGCTGGTCAGCAAGGTCCAGGCCTTGGGTCCAAAGCTGTTTCCCGGAGAATCGGATGCGATTGTCGGTTCCCATGTCTTGCCGAGAAACCTCGACGAACTCGATGCTGTTGAATGGACCCTTGACAACACAGCCCTTGAACTCGAGCGTGCTGCGTTGGAGCGCGAGGCGACGCAGGCGTCACTGCGCAGCAATCACGAAGCGCTGCGCAGCATCCTGGCGACGACACAGGACGGCTTCTGGCGCGTTGATCATCAGGGGCTTGTTTTCGATGTCAACTCGGCGTATTGCCAGATGTCCGGGTATTCGCGTGACGAGTTGCTCGGGCGGGACGTGCGTGACCTCGACGCGTCAGGAGAATTCCTGCGTTATCAGCAAACCCTCATCGAGACCGGAAGCGAGCTATTTGAATCGGCGCATCGTCGCAAGGACGGATCGCTTTGGCAGGTAGAGATAAGCGCGACCTATTGCGACGTCGACGGTGGTCAGGTTTTTGTGTTTGTGCGCGACATCACCAGCCGAAAACAGGCGGAGGCGAGGCTTGTCGAAAGCGAGTCGCGCTTGCAAAGCTTGACTCACGCCATTCCGGATCTGGTCTGGTTGAAGGATCCCGAAGGTGTCTATCTTTCCTGCAATCAACGCTTTGAACGTCTTTTTGGTGCAGCCGAGACGGCAATTGTGGGCAAGACAGACCACGATTTTGTGAGCACGGAAATCGCTGATTTCTTTCGTAAGCACGACAAAATTGTCATGGCGAAGGGCGAACCTTGTGTCAGCGAAGAATGGGTCGTCTTTGCTGATGACGGTCACCGGGAGTTGGTTGAAATCACAAAAACGCCGATTTATGATTCCCGCCGCTGTTTGATGGGTGTGCTGGGGATAGGCCACGATATTACAGAGCGCAAGAAGGCTGAAGATGAGATCAGACAGCTGGCTTTCTATGACCCGCTGACGGGGCTGCCCAATCGACGGCTTCTGCTTGACCGGCTGCAGCGTGCGTTGGTGGCAAGCGCCCGCCATCAGCACGAAGGTGCCTTGCTATATATCGATCTGGACAATTTCAAGACGCTCAACGATACCCTCGGCCACGATATTGGAGACATTCTGTTGCAGCAAGTTGCCCAGCGCCTGGTCGCCTGTGTGCGTGACAGCGATACGGTGGCTCGTCTGGGCGGAGATGAATTCGTTGTGATGCTGGAAGACTTGAGTGAGAACTCGCTGGAAGCAGCCACTCAGGCTGAAGCCGTTGGAAACAAGATCATTGCGAGTCTTAACGTGAGCTTTCAGCTTGCCAGTCACGAACATCACAGCACTCCCAGCATCGGCGTTACCTTGTTCTCTGATAATCAGGAAACCGTTGATGAGTTGCTCAAACGCGCGGACCTGTCCATGTACCAGGCCAAGGCGGCGGGACGCAATACCTTGCGTTTTTACAATCCGGACATGCAGGCCGTGGTTTCGGTGCGCGCTGCGCTCGAAGCGGATTTGCGCGAAGCCGTGCTGAAAAACTGGTTTGTTCTCTATTTTCAAGCCCAGGTGGATGGCTCAGGGTGTTTGACTGGGTGCGAGGCATTGTTGCGCTGGCCGCATCCAGAGCGCGGCATGATTTCTCCGGCGGAGTTCATTCCGTTGGCCGAGGATACCGGTCTCATTCTCACTTTGGGCCGCTGGGTTCTCGAAACGGCGTGCAAGCAATTGACAGCCTGGTCCGTACAGCCTGCGATGGCACATCTCACGATTGCGGTGAACGTAAGTGCCCGTCAGTTCCGACATGACGATTTTGTCGATCAGGTACTGGAGGTTCTTGAACGCACGGGAGCCAATCCACTCAGGCTCAAACTGGAATTGACCGAAAGTTTGCTGGTCGACAATGTGGAAGGCGTCATTGCCAAGATGACCGTTCTGAAGGCAAGTGGCGTGGGCTTTTCACTGGACGACTTTGGTACTGGCTATTCCTCGCTGTCGTACCTTAAGCGGCTACCCCTGGATCAGCTGAAAATTGACCAGGGTTTCGTGCGGGATATTCTCGCCGATCCGAACGATGCTGCCATCGCCAAAATGGTCATCGCACTCGCGGAAAGCATGGGACTCTCGGTGATTGCTGAAGGCGTTGAAACCGAAGAGCAGAGGGACTTCCTGGCGCGTCAGGGGTGCCATGCCTATCAGGGCTACCTGTTTGGCCGCCCCGTGCCTTTGGAAGCGTTCGAGCGCGTTGTAAATCAGATCTGAGCTGACGGAAGGCTCAGGGGTTTTGGGCGAGCTGGATGGTTAACGTTTTGCCAGGCGTCAGGGCGTTGGGCGAGACTCGGTTCCAGCGCAGGATATCGTCTTTGGATACTTTGAACTGCTTAGCGATCGAGGTCAGCGTGTCACCGCGACGGATGGTGTAACGGGTGGTTTTCGGTGCCTGTTTGGCGGTAGCCTGTTGTACCTGCGAGCGGTTGCTTTTTTCGGGCTTCGTCTCGGCTCTTGTGGCCGTCTTGCTGGCGACTGTGATCATCAAGCGAGTGCCCGCAGCGATCTTGTCGCTACGTAAATGGTTGGTGCGCTTCAACTCAGCGACCGTTGTGCCGAAACGTTTGGCAATTGCCGGGAGTGTTTCGCCCTTGCGCACGGTATGCGAACGCTCGGCCGCACTTGGCGATGGGTCAGCGCTCGGGAGGCGTGGCTGCTCCGGCAGGGCGGCCATGCTGGCGTGTTCACCGTTTTCCTGATTGGCAACCAGCAGCGTATATCCAGGGCTAAGCTTGATGCGCCCGCTGATGCCGTTGGCCTCCTTGAGATTGGCTACCGTCATGCCGAAGCGCGGCGCTATTTTTTCAAGCTTGTCGCCCGGCCGCATGGTGTAGGACTGCCACGACGAAAGGGGCTTGTTGCTGCCTTCATGGGCTTCAAGGTTGTTCATGAAGGTGTCGATTTTATCGGCCGGGATGACCATCGGCGAATCGGATTTGATGACCGGCCGGTTATGCGCTGGATTGAGCGCAACAAACTCCTGAACCGGCATTTCTGCCAGCTTGGCCGCGAGTTTGACGTCGATATTTGCCGATTTCGTGATGGTGCCGAAGTAGGAGCGGTTGGGTATGTTCTGCAGGCCAAGTTCGGCTAGTTGTGCCGGATTGCGGAAGATGTTTTTCAGCGCCTGCAGTTTGGGCACATAGTTCTTGGTTTCGCCCGGCATGGTCAGGCTGAGATAGTCCGTGGGCAAGCCCTGGGCGCGGTTTTTGCTGATTGCCCGTCCGACTGCGCCTTCACCCCAGTTGTAGGAGGCCAGCGCCAGATGCCAGTCGCCATGCATTTCATAGATGGATTGCAGGTACTCAAGTGCAGCGGCTGTTGAAGCAACGATGTCACGCCGTTCATCCTTCCACCAGTCCTGGTCAAGGTTGAAACGCTTGCCGGTGGATGGAATGAACTGCCACAGACCGGACGCCTTGGAGCGCGAATAAGCCATCGGGTTGTAGGCGCTTTCAACCATCGGCAGCAAGGCAAGCTCCATTGGCATGCCTCGCTTTTCGATTTCCTCGACGATGAAGTGCAGGTAGCGGCTGCTGCGTTCAACCATGCGGCGCAAGTAGTCCGGCCGGTTCAGATACCACTGCTGGTGATAGAGAACGAGATCATTGTTGATATCCGGCATTGAAAAGCCATTGCGCAAGCGCTGGAATAAATCATCTGCTTCGCTGGTCAGATCGATAGCCAGGGGTAGCTGTGGTGGGGGAGCGATCTCAACGGAGGGTAGGGGCAGCGTTGCTGTAGGAGTCAGTTTTGAGCTGGTGCGAGGCTTGGATGATTGAAGGCTGTTCGCTGAGAGTTCATTCTCCGCTACACGCAAGCTTTGGGATTCGGGCGAGGGCGATTGTGATAACGAGGAGTCGGATTCCTTTGTTACCGTCGCACAGCCTGCCAGCAAGGAAACAATACAGACGAGGCGGGCTATCGAGAACAGTGCAGAAATGCTTCCTGGCTTCATCCATTAATCCTGTGCATACCCACCCTGTAGGTGGTGCGGCAGTCCCTCGCTGATCGGGATTGCCTGATCGAAATTTCTGAGTGCAACCGACTGATTATAGCCGAAGCCTGTAGCCAGAGCAGGGCTAAGCTGCGTGTTTCAGAGATGTACTTGCAAGCATGAATCTGCCAGGGAAAAAGAAAAAAGCCCAGTTTTTGGCTGGGCTTTTTTTGCTGTTGGCGGAGTGGACGGGACTCGAACCCGCGACCCCCGGCGTGACAGGCCGGTATTCTAACCAACTGAACTACCACTCCAATACTACTAAAACCTTGGCGTCCCCACGGGGATTCGAACCCCGGTACCTACCGTGAAAGGGTAGTGTCCTAGGCCTCTAGACGATGGGGACC
>JAIFNM010000227.1 GCA_020047725.1 Betaproteobacteria bacterium | reverse complement strand
CCCTAGGCTGTAGTGCTGGCCAAGAGGGTTGTAACTCATGCCGATCAATTCATCCGGCTCCAGGCTTACGCTTTTTGCCCAGCGCGACAGTTCAGACGGTTTGATGAATTTTGCATAGTCGTGTGTTCCCTTGGGGAGCATCTTGAGGATGTATTCAGCGCCGATTACAGCAAGCAGGTAGGCTTTTGGATTGCGATTAATCGTTGAAAAAAAGACGTGACCTCCCGGCTTGACGAGCTTAGCGCAAGCGGAAATGGTGCTGACGGGGTTGGGTACGTGTTCGAGCATCTCCATACAAGTGACTACATCGAAGCTGCCGGGAGCCTTTTCGGCAAGTTCTTCGGCTGAAATGTTCTGATAGCTGACCTTGTTGCCGCTTTCCAGCAAGTGCAGGCGGGCAACACCGAGTGCTTTTTCGGAGAGGTCAATGCCGGTTACGGTGGCACCACTCTGGGCCATGCTTTCCGAGAGAATTCCACCACCGCAGCCAATATCAAGAATGACTTTCCCCGAAACTCCGACTAGCCGGTTAATCCAGTCAAGACGCAGTGGGTTGATGGCGTGAAGTGGTTTGAACTCGCTATTTGGATCCCACCAGCGATGAGCGAGCTGGCTGAATTTGTCGAGTTCGTTCTGGTCGGCATTTAGCATGGCGTTGAGCGTGTCTTTTCTGGTGGAAACAAAAAAGCCCTGCCAAAGCAGGGCTTTTCTTTACATCAGACCTGTTACTTGGAGGTGCCGATGATTTCGATATCAACGCGACGGTCAGGTTGCAGGCAGGCGATGACCTTGGCGCTCTTCGGTCCCTTGCACTGATCCGGCTTCGTGACCGGCTGCTTGCTGCCCTTGCCTTCGGTGTAAATACGGTTTGCAGGGATGCCCTTGCTGACCATGTAGTCCTTGACGGCTGCAGCGCGTTTCTCGGAAAGCTTCTGGTTGTACGCAGCGCCACCGATTCGGTCAGCATGACCTACGGCGAGAACAACTTCTAGAACCAAGCTGCTTGCCTTGGAAGCGACTTCGTCAAGCTTTGCCTTGCCTTCTGGGCGCAGCGTGGCCTTGTTGAAGTCGAAGAGTGCGTCAGCAGCAACCGTGATCTTCGCGCCAGCTGGTTTTGCAGCAGGAGCAGCAGCAGGAGCGGCAGCGGCGGCGGCAGGAGCAGCAGCAGCCTTCGGCTCGCAGATGTCTTTAGCGATCAGGTCCTTGTCGCATTTGCAGCCGTTAGGATCGGTGGCAGCGGCAGCCGGAGTCCAGAAGGCGGTGCGCCAGCAAAGACCGAAGGGATTCATTGCAACCACGCCACGGCCATCAATAACATAGACGGAGCTAACCGCTTGTGCTTGTGCCAAGGAGGCGCAAAGGCCAAGAGTGGCGGCCAGTACGGCCATTATTGAATGTTTTACAATTTTGTTCATCTGGATTTTCCTCATTAGTTAAAGCCTGCGAATTTTCGTCCGCATGGCCGGGTACGACTAGTTTTAGGTCAAACTTCGTTAAACATTGCGCGGACGAATTTGATTTTGCCATAAAGCCGCGAGTTTTATCAACTCAATTCCATTAGCCTCAAGCAGGTGGCCGTTTGCTACACGGATCTGTCCAGCCACCCATACGTCAGAAACGTGTTCGCGGCCAGCAGAATAGACAAGCAACGATGCTGGATCATAACACGGGGACAGGCCGACGTCATTGGTGTTGACCGCGCACAGGTCAGCGGCTTTACCAATCGAGATGGAGCCGATTTCCGCTTCCAAACCCAGCGCCTGCGCGCCACCCAGCGTCGCCATGCGGATTGCCTTGTGGGCGTCGATGACATCGGCTTTGCTGCCGAAGCCCTTGGCCAGCAAGGCGGCGAGTCGCATTTCCTGGAAAATGTCCAGGCGATTGTTACTTGCTGCGCCATCCGTTCCCAAGCCGATATTGACGCCTGCTCTGGCTAATTCAGCGACTGGTGAAATGCCGCTGGAAAGCTTCAGATTTGAACTCGGGCAGTGGGCAATTGAGCACCCGTGTTGAGCCAGGATGGCAATTTCCTCGGTATTCAAATGAACGCCGTGCGCAGCGATGAACCCCGGGCTAAGAAGACCGAGTCGATACAGGCGTTCAACAGGACGTATGCCAAAGCGCTGTAGACTGTCATCGATTTCCTGTTTTGTTTCATGGAGATGAATGTGGATTGGTAGTTCGCACTGTTCGGCAAGAGTCAGTGTCTTAGTGAAATTTTTGTCATTGACGGTGTAAGGGGCGTGCGGGGCAAAGCAAAAGCTCAGCAAAGGTTCGTCTGCAAGTTCATCACGTGCAGCCAAGCCTTTTGCCAGGTAGTCGTCGGCGTCCGCAGCGTAAGGCGTTGAAAAGTCGAATGTAACCAGCCCGATAGCAGCACGCATTCCGCTGGATATCGCGGCTTTAGCTGTGGCTTTTGGATAGAAATACATGTCATTGAAACAGGTTATTCCGCCACGTAACATCTCGGCGCAGGCGAGTAGCGTGCCATCATGAACAAATTGCGCTGAGACATGTTTCGCCTCGGCGGGCCAGATGTGATTTTGCAGCCATTCCATAAGCGGCAAATCGTCTGCAAGCCCCCGTAGAAGGGTCATTGCGGCATGCGTATGCAGATTGACAAGACCTGGGATGAGTATGTGGCACGGCAGCTTTTTGACTTCCTTTGGGGAAAATCGGGTGTTGGCATCGCTTTGTTGCAAAATTGCAACAATTCTGCCCCTGTCGACCGCAACAGCATGGTTTTCAAGAACAAGATTGGCCGGTTCAACAGGAATGATCCAGCGGGCTTCGATGAGCAGGTCTATGGGTGTAGTCATTGGCCAGGTTTTTTGGTGCAAAAAAGTGCAGTGAAATAGTCGTCAGCGATTTTTTCAGAAGCTTACTTCGGATCTGTCGAATTTTCGAGAAGTGGAAAAAATTAGGCGCGTTGTTGCTCGATAAGAATGCGCGCCATCTCTTCATGGTCGATGATCGTAAATCTCTGGCCCGCTCGTCGTTCTGATTGGCGTAAGTGGGCGTGTTAGAATCACCGGTTTAGTCAAGACAACAACATCGACGTCGAAGTTTGGTGCTTGCAAGAACTTTCCGGATAAAAAATGGAACAGCCCGTAGAATCCTTCGCCAAAGAAACACTTCCTATAAGCCTTGAAGACGAGATGCGCCGTTCGTATCTCGATTACGCTATGAGCGTGATCGTCGGCCGTGCTTTGCCGGATGCGCGTGATGGCCTGAAGCCGGTGCATCGTCGCGTGTTGTTTGCCATGCACGAGTTGGGTAATGACTGGAACAAGGCCTACAAGAAATCGGCGCGTATTGTTGGTGATGTAATCGGTAAGTACCATCCCCATGGTGATACGGCGGTGTACGACACGATTGTGCGCATGGCACAGGATTTTTCGTTGCGCTACATGCTGGTCCAGGGGCAGGGCAACTTCGGTTCGGTTGACGGGGATAGTGCGGCGGCGATGCGATATACCGAGGTGCGCATGGCGCGCATCGGGCATGAACTGCTTGCCGATATTGACAAGGAAACGGTTGACTTCGGCCCGAACTACGATGGTTCGGAGCAGGAGCCCTTGATCATGCCTGCCCGTATCCCCAACCTGTTGATCAACGGTTCGTCGGGTATTGCCGTCGGTATGGCGACCAACATTCCGCCGCACAATATCAATGAGGTGATCGATGCTTGTCTGGCCTTGCTGGCCAACCCGGAAATGACGATTGATGAGCTGATCGACATCGTTCCGGCTCCCGATTTCCCGACGGCCGGTATCATCTATGGCGTTTCTGGAGTGCGCGAAGGCTATCGTACCGGTCGTGGTCGAGTCGTAATGCGCGGCAAGACCCACTTTGAGCCAATCAAGGGTAGCAATGATCGTCAGGCTATTATCATCGATGAGCTACCTTACCAGGTGAATAAGCGCACGCTGCTCGAAAAAATCAGCGAACTGGTGAACGAAAAGAAGATCGACGGGATTTCCGACCTGCGTGACGAGTCCGACAAGTCGGGTATGCGCGTGGTAATCGAGCTCAAGCGTGCTGAAGTACCCGAAGTCGTCCTGAATTGCCTGTATAAGCAGACGCAGCTGCAGGATACTTTTGGCATGAATATGGTGGCGTTGGTCGACGGCCAGCCCCGTTTGCTCAATCTCAAGCAGATGCTTGATTGCTTCCTTTCTCATCGCCGTGAAGTAATCACCCGGCGTACCGTGTACGAACTGCGCAAGGCGCGCGAACGGGCGCACATCCAGGAAGGTCTGGCGGTCGCGCTCGACAATGTTGACGAGATCATTGCGCTGATCAAGGCGTCGCCGACGCCTGCCGACGCACGCCGCGGCCTGATGTTACGTTTGTGGACATCCGTTGCGGTGGCCGAAATGCTGCAACGGGCCACGCTTGACGCCACGCGCCCGGAAGGTTTGGGGCTGGAATACGGCTTGTCGAAGAGCGGGTATTTGCTGTCTGACGCCCAAGCGCAAGCCATTCTCGAACTGCGCTTGCAGCGCCTAACCGGTCTCGAGCGCGACAAGATTGTCGCTGATTACGCGGAGTTGCTTGAAAAAATTGCTGACCTGATGGACATCCTGGCACGTCCGGAGCGGATCAACGAGATCATCGTCGAAGAACTGACTGGCATTCGAGCCCAGTTTGGTGACAAGCGTCGTTCGGTGATCGAACTTAATACGCAGGATCTCGGGATTGAAGACTTCATTACACCCCAGGACATGGTCGTAACGCTGTCACATACTGGGTATATAAAGTCGCAGCCGTTGACAGACTACCGTTCGCAGCGTCGCGGAGGACGCGGCAAACAGGCGGCGGCGGTCAAGGAAGACGATTTCGTCGATCACCTGTTCATCGCCAACACGCATGATTACATTCTCTGCTTCACCAATCGTGGTCGGGTTTACTGGCTCAAGGTATATGAGGTGCCGCAGGGGACCCGGACCAGCCGCGGCAAGCCGATTGTCAATATGTTCCCGCTTGAAGAGGGCGAAAAAGTTAACGCCATTTTATCGATCAAGGAATTCACTGAAGATCGTTACATTTTTATGTGCACTTCTCAGGGCACTGTCAAGAAGACACCGCTTTCCGATTTTTCAAATCCGCGCAAGGCCGGCATCATTGCAGTGGCGCTTGACGATGGCGACTTTCTGATTGGCGCTGAGATTACTAACGGTACGCAGGATATTGTGCTCGTCTCCGATGCGGGCAAAGCTGTATGGTTTGACGAGGAAGATGTGCGCGCAATGGGTCGTACGGCACGCGGTGTGCGAGGAATGAAACTGGGCGAGAGCCAGCAGGTGCTTTCCCTGCTGGTGGCCGCGAACCATCAGGAGACGGTTCTGGTGGCGACCGAGAACGGTTTCGGCAAACGCACCGTACTGGCCGACTTCCGTCACTCCGGTCGCGGTACGCAGGGTGTCATTGCCATCGCTGCCAGCGAGCGCAACGGCAAGGTCATTGGGGCCCGTCTGGTGCAGGACGAAGATGAGATCATGTTGATTACTACTGGAGGCGTTTTGATCCGTACGCGTGTTCGGGAAATCCGCGAGCTCGGTCGTGCCACGCAAGGCGTGACGCTGATTGCGCTAGATGCCGGCGAGAAACTTGCCGGCCTCGAAAAGGTTGTGGAAACCGAGGATGATCAGGATGCGAACCTGGAAGCGGAAGGCGAGCAAACTTCGGAGCCGGATCAGCAATAACCGCCGGTGCCCGATCAATTCATCAACCACGTTACGTTGACCGACATTTCGCCGGATACAGACCATGAGCGATGATCTGCAGAAAAAACTTTCGATAGTTCGCGCGGAGATCGATAGTGTCGATGCGCAATTGCTCGAACTCCTCAACCGCCGTGCGCGATGCGCGCAGCAGGTTGGTCAGATCAAGGCTGAGCACGGTGAAGCAGGATTTATCTATCGTCCCGAGCGTGAAGCGCAGGTTTTGCGCCGGATTCAGCAGATCAATCCAGGTCCACTGCCGAATGAGAGCGTGACATGGTTTTTCCGCGAAGTGATGTCGGCTTGTCTGTCGCTTGAAGAACCGCTCGGCATAGCCTTTCTCGGGCCCCTGGGGTCGTTCACCGGCTGCGCTGCGGTCAAGCATTTCGGACACGCCGCACGGCTTCTTGAGCAGACCTCGATCGACGACGTTTTCCGTGAAGTCGAGGCCGGGCATGCACATTACGCCGTGGTGCCGATCGAGAATTCAACTGAAGGCGCCATCGGCCGAACGCTTGATCTTCTGCTCGGAACACAGCTGAAGATTTGCGGCGAAGTAATCCTGCGCATTCACCAGAACCTCATGACGCATGCCAGCTCGCTGGCCGAGGTCAAAACGGTGTATTCGCATGCCCAATCGCTAGCGCAGTGTCACGAATGGCTTAACCGTATGCTTCCCGGTGTGCCGCGGGTTTCTGTCGGCAGTAACTCTCAGGCGGCACAGATGGTGGCGGCTGATCCGACAGCGGCAGCAATCGCCGGCGAGGCTGCCGCCGAGCTTTACGAACTACCTATCCTTGTCCCGAGTATTGAAGACGAGCCGAACAATACAACGCGCTTTGTCGTGCTCGGTCGTCAGGATTCTGGCGCTTCAGGGCGTGACAAGACCTCGTTGATTATGTCGACAACCAACCAGACCGGTGCCTTGAGTACCTTGCTTGCGCCTTTTTCGGATGCTGGTGTGTCGATGACGCGACTCGAATCAAGGCCTGCACGTCACACTCTCTGGGAGTACGTATTCTTCGTCGATATCGAAGGCCATCGTGACGATCCAGCGGTCGCTAGCGCGCTTGCCGAGCTTGGAACGCGAGCGGCGTATCTTAAGATTCTTGGTTCTTATCCGGTTGCTGTTTACTGATCTTTCCCATCAATCATTCATATTCTCAAGGATAGCCCATGGCACTTTGTGATCAGTCATTGCCTTATGTTCGTGCCATTTCACCTTATCAGCCAGGCAAGCCGATTACTCAATTGGCGCGGGAAATGGGCTTGCCGGTCGATAGCATTGTCAAACTGGCTTCCAACGAAAACCCGCTGGGTATGAGTCCGAAAGCGGAGGCAGCAATGGAAAAGGCCATTGCGACGCTGGAGCGCTACCCGGATGACTTTGAACTGAAAAACGCACTGGCGAATCACTGCGGCTTGGGCATGGAACGCATCGTGTTAGGCAATGGTTCAAACGATGTGCTCGATATGATTGCTCGTGTATTTCTGGCCCCAGGTCGTTCGGCTGTTTTTTCGCAGCATGCCTTTGCGGTTTATCCTCTGGCTTCTCTCTCAGCTGGAGCTGAACTGATTGCTGTTCCGGCAAAGGATTTCGGCCATGATCTTGAGGCCATGCGCAATGCGATCCGCCCGAATACGCGCCTGATCTGGATTGCTAACCCGAATAACCCGACCGGAACCTTCCTGCCGTTTCGGCAACTCAAGACCTTTATGCAGGAGGTACCAGAGGATGTTGTGGTCGTCCTTGACGAGGCGTACAACGAATATATCCCGCCGGCGGAGCGTGTTGATACGAGCACGTGGCTGGCCGAATTTCCGAATCTGGTGATTACACGAACGTTCTCCAAGATTTACGGCTTGGCCGGTTTGCGTATCGGCTATGCGCTGGCTTCGGTCGAAATTGCCGATCTGATGAATCGCGTTCGGCAGCCATTCAATTGCAACAATTTGGCGCTGGCTGCAGCAACGGCGGCGCTGGATGATCACGAATTTGTCGCCAGGAGCTATGCGCTCAATCGTGCCGGCATGGAGCAGATCGTTTCCGGGATTACATGCTTCGGTTTCTCGCACATTCCTTCACACGGAAATTTCATCACCATCAAGGTTGGCGATGCGGCGGCGCTGAATCAGAAACTACTGAAACAGGGCGTTATCGTGCGCCCGATTGCTGGCTACGGTATGCCAGAGTGGTTGCGTGTGACGATTGGCACCGAAGCAGATAACCAGCGTTTCCTTGAAGCCCTGGAAAACGCGCAACAACGGACGGTGTAATGAGCGGGGCTGCGCACCATTCGCCCGAATTCGGCAAAGTCGTCATTTTTGGCGTCGGCCTGATTGGCGGGTCATTCGCGCTTGCGCTCAAAGCGGCTGAACAGGTTGAAGAGGTCGTTGGCTTCGGCCGCAGCCTGTCCACGCTGACTCAGGCATTGAATCTGGGCATCATCGACCGGGTGGGCGCCAATCCCTGCCAGGAAGTAGCTGATGCTGACTTGGTTCTGATCGCAACACCGGTAGGGCAGATGCCGGAGATCATGGCGCGCATCGCGCCTTATCTGGGCGCGCAGTCGGTCGTCACTGACGGCGGCAGTACCAAGGTGGATGTGGTTGTTGCAGCACGTGAGCATTTCGGCGACAAGCTCGGACAGTTTATCCCCGCACATCCGATTGCAGGGGCTGAGAACAGTGGCGCGGCGGCGGCGCGCGCCGATCTCTACCGGGAGAAGAAGGTGGTATTGACACCACTGGCGGAGAATTCTGTGCTCAATGTAGCGCGTGTCCGTTCGGCCTGGGAGTGGTGTGGTGCGCAGGTTCATGAGTTGCTTCCTGCCGAGCATGACCGAGTCTTTGCTGCCGTCAGCCATCTTCCGCACTTGCTTTCTTTTGCGCTGGTGCACGATCTCGCCGTGCGCGACAACAGCGATCTTTACTTCAGCTTTGCTGCCAGCGGTTTCCGTGATTTCACACGTATTGCAGCCAGTCATCCCGAGATGTGGCGCGATATCTGCCTAGCCAATCGTGTTGCATTGCTAGAAGAACTTG
>JAIFNM010000029.1 GCA_020047725.1 Betaproteobacteria bacterium | reverse complement strand
CCACGTTCAATCTTCGTCAGCGCCCGTATTTATCCTCGAAACGCACGATATCGTCCTCGCCCAGATACGAGCCCGACTGCACCTCGATCATCTCCAGCGGCACGCAGCCGGGGTTCTCCAGACGGTGTTTGTTGCCCAGCGGAATGAAGGTCGATTCGTTCTCGGTCACCAGGTAACTCGTATCCTCGCGCGTCACCCTCGCCGTGCCGCGCACGACGATCCAGTGTTCGGCGCGATGGTGGTGCATCTGCAGCGACAGGCAAGCACCTGGATTGACGATGATGCGCTTGACTAGGAAGCGCTCGCCAGCATCGACGCCGTCGTATGAACCCCACGGGCGGAAGACCTTGCGATGCAACTGGCCTTCGATGCGACCGTCGCGCTTGAGGCGGTCGACGATGGTCTTCACTTCCTGCGTCTTGTCCTTGTGCGAAACCAGGATGGCGTCAGGCGTTTCGACGATCACCATGTCGTCCACGCCGATGCAGGCGACCAGTCGGCCGGCCGACATGGTCAGCGTATTGCGGCAGTCGTGCATCAGGACGTCGCCCTGCAGTACGTTGCCGTCACTGTCTTTCGGCAGCACTTTCCACAACGCATCCCAGGCGCCCACATCAGACCAGCCCGCCGACAGCGGGATCACCACGCCGACCGGCAAGGCGGCGTCAAGCGCGGCAATGCGCTCCATCACCGCGTAGTCGATTGAATCCTTCGGACACTGGCTGAACGCCTCCTTGCCAACGCGCAGGAAACAACCATCGACCGACCCGGCGTCCCACGCCATGCGGCATGCGGCCAGAATGTCGCCGCGACAAACGCCAATCGCCGCCAGCCATACCGACGCCCGCATCATGAACAGGCCGCTGTTCCACAAATAAGTGCCGGTATCGAGATAGGATTGCGCCGTCACCAGATCCGGTTTCTCGACAAAACGCGCGATCTTGCAGGCTTCGCCCTTGCCCAGCGCCACGCCGGTCTGAATGTAGCCGTAACCGGTTTCGGGGCAATCCGGGGTAATGCCGAAGGTTACAACCGCGCCCTCTTCCGCCAGTAGCGCCCCCTCAAAGACCACCGCCTGGAAGGCCGGCGTATCGAGGATGACATGGTCGGCCGGCATCACCAAGAGGATCGGGTCGGCGCCGTCGCGCATCGCGGCCAGCGCGGCCAGCGTCAGCGCCGGTGCGGTATTGCGCCCGACGGGTTCGAGCACGATCGGGCCGTCTTTGCCCATCAGCCGCATCTGCTCGGCGATCACAAAGCGGTATTCCTCGTTGCACACGACCATCGGGGCGGCGAGTTGCGCTCCGGTGATGCCTTCGACACGGCGCACGGTGGCCTGCAGTAGCGAGTCCTCGCCGATCAGCGGCAGCAACTGCTTGGGGTATTTTTCACGCGACAGCGGCCACAGGCGCGTGCCCGAGCCTCCGGAAAGTACGACGGGTTGAATCAGCACAGAAATCTCCCTGACAAAAATGGTAAAAGCAACCCGCCGGAATTTTGGCAGGAATCCCGAAAACCTAGTCCAGATCCCGGATGACTTCGGGCAAGGTCAAGCGCTGCAAACACGCCCGCACCAGCTGTCCGGCCCGTTCCTGCGTCGCCGCTTCGGCGTAACAACGCAACTCCGGGGCATTGCCGGACGGGCGGAAATGCACGATTTCATTGCCATCCAGCGTGATGCGCAGCCCATCCGTCTGATCCAGACTGACCGGCTTGCCGCACAAGCCCTTGAGCATCGATTCGATGCGGGCACCGGACGAAACCAGTGACTTCAGCAGCGCACGGCTCGTTTCGGTCGGGAAATCCTGCAGACGGTCGCTTGCCGTAAAGCGCGCCGGCAGGCGCTCGAGCAGAGCGGAAACTCTGATCCCGCCCTCACGCGCCATCGACAGCTGGCAGAGGATGGGTAGCACCGCATCCCGCGTCATCAGAGGAGCCAGTATCCGGCCATCTTTCTCGAACGCCGTGCCCAGCAGAAAGCCGCCGTTCGGCTCAAAGCCGACGACATTCCGCGCGCCGGAGGCAATCAATTGCTCGATGCCCTCGATTACGTAGGGCGAACCGATACGCGTTCTGACGACTTTCGGGAACGCGCCGCACAATTCGACGGCCGTGTTGCAGCTGACCGTCGTGGCCACTCCCTGCGCACCCAGGTAGTTCGCGCACAGGATGGCAGCCACATCACCGCGGAACCAGTTGCCGTGTTCATCGCCAAGCAATGGCCGGTCGGCATCGCCATCTGTGGACAGAATCGCGTCAAAACCGTACTGCTCGGCCCAGCGGCGCGCCTGCTGGATGTCGGCTTCACTCACGGCTTCGGTGTCGATGGGAACGAATTCATCGACGCGTCCCAATGAAATGACGTCTGCGCCGAGTTGTTCCAGAAGCTCGCGCAACAAATCCCGCCCCACGCTGGAGTGTTCGTAGAAACCCAGTTTCATTCCGGCCAGACAGCGCAGCGGAAAGAACTGGAGATAGCGGTCGATATAACCCTTATAGGCGCTCCGATTGACGGCGGGCAATTCAACCGTCAATCCGTCAGCCGGCAGGCTGACAACAGCCCCGCTGATGCTCGCCTCATCGGCCTTGGTGATCTCGCCGGCCATCCCGTAAAACTTGATGCCGTTGCGGTCGAAAGGAATGTGGCTGCCCGTGATCATGATCGCCGGCAGGCCGTGTGTCTGGGCGTAGTACGCCAGCGCCGGTGTGGGAATGGCACCGCAAAAATCGACCTCCAGCCCGGCGTGCTGAATGGCCGCCGCGCAGGCTGATGCGATCTGCGGGCTGCTTGGACGTAGGTCCATGGCCACCGCCACGCGCCCGGGCGTTGCAGAAATGGTTTTCAGGAAGGCGGCGGTATAGGCGTAGGAGACTTCGCAGGTCAGGTCGACCACCCGCCCGCGCGCGCCACTGGTGCCGAAACGGACGCCGCTGGTGTCCATCAGCGCCTGGATTGATATCTGTCGTGTTTTAGAGTTCATTCCTCATTATCCCAGCTATAGATTTATTCGTCATTCATGTTGCATCAAATTTCGCCTTCAGCGACTTCTTCGGATAGATGTCAAAGCGGCTTGAATTACCTTCCAGTGTGTAGCCTGGCTTTTCCCCGGCGATGGCCGGCGCCTTGCGCGAACGCTTGACGACGACACGGTGCGTGGCCAGCCCCAGGGCGGATTCGAGCAAAGTCGGTGCATCATCGTCATCACCTGCCAAGGGACGAAACAGGCGCATTTCTTTCTTCACCAGCGCGCTTTTATCGCGGTGCGGAAACATCGGATCGAGGTAGATGACCTGCGGTAGTTCCTCGCCCCAGGCGCGCATCAAATCGATAGCGTTGCCGTGGATCAAGCGCATCCTGGCCACGATTGACCCGACCTCGGTATCCGCCAAGGCCCGCTGCAAGCCATCTTCAAGCAAGGCGGCAATCAGCGGCTGACGCTCGATCAGCGTCACCTGGCAGCCCAGCTCGGCCAAGACGAAGGCATCGCGCCCCAGCCCCGCCGTGGCGTCAAGAACGACCGGGCGAACCCCTTGCTGGATGCCGACCGCCTTGGCGATCATCTGCCCGCTGCCGCCGCCGAACAGCCGTCGATGCGCCACCGCACCGGCGGCAAAATCAACCCGGATCGGCCCTGCCGCCGGTGTGCCAAGTTCGATGAACTGCAAGCCACTCGGCCCCAACTGCAAGGCGAACTCGGCCTCGCCGTCCATTTGTAGCTGCAAACGCGCAGCCCATGCCGCCGCCACCTGCGCGAAAGCAGGATCAAGTGAATCCATCCGGATGGTGGCAGGCGGGCGTGCATCGTTCATCAAAAATCGTCTCGAACAGGGCTGGGCTTCAAGTGACAGATTGTATCCGCTTCCGATAGTCATGCATCGCCACACCGTCCCGGTAGAATCATCGGCTTCAACACATTCCTCTGCCCAAGGACGATCCATGGAAACCCTTAACAGCGATGACCTTACTTCGCAGCTGAAAGCCGGCAAACCGCTGCTCTGGCTCAACCCGCAACTCGCTCCGGCAAAGAAGGTTCTTGATGGGCTTGAAACCAGCCATTCGATGAAACTGGCCGACATCGAAGCGGCCGACGCCCTGCTTCGGCGCTGGGCTCCGGCGCTGGTGAGGCTTTTCCCTGAACTCGCAAGCAGCAATGGATTGATTGAATCCCGACTCATCGAGCTCGCCGATGCAGACCGCGTTACCGGGGTAAAAACCGACGGACGCAGTTTCATCAAGGGCGACCATGCCCTGCCCGTCGCCGGCTCAATCAAGGCGCGTGGCGGAATCTACGAGGTTCTCGTCTATGCCGAAGACCTTGCTGCACAACATGGTTTGCTCACTATTGACCGAGACCCGCAGCAACTGCTTGGCGACGAAGCCAGGGCGCTCTTCGCCATCCATACGGTCGCCGTCGGCAGCACGGGAAACCTCGGCTTGAGCATCGGCATCATGGCGTCGGCGCTGGGCTTCCACGCCGTCGTGCACATGTCGCACGACGCCAAGCAGTGGAAAAAGGAGCGATTAAGAAAGCGTGGTGTTGACGTCATCGAACATCAGGGCGACTACGCCGCCGCCGTTGCAGCCGGAAGACAGACAGCCGCCACATCGGAAAAATCGTATTTCGTCGACGACGAAAACTCGCGCAACCTGTTCCTCGGTTACGCGGTCGCGACGCTACGCCTGAAGACGCAGCTGGCCGAGTCGGGCGTTACGGTCGACGCAGCCAATCCACTTATCGTGCACCTGCCGTGCGGTGTCGGCGGTGCGCCCGGTGGAATCACCTTCGGGCTGAAACATGTTTTCGGCGATGCCGTACAGTGCTACTTCGCCGAACCCTGCGCCTCGCCGGCCATGCTGGTGCGGTTGGCCTCAACCAGCGGCCCGAAATCGGTGTACGACATTGGACTGGACAACATCACCGAAGCCGACGGTCTCGCTGTCGGCGAAGCGTCGGAACTGGTCTATGAACTGGTTCATGAACTCGTATCGGGCGTCTACACCGTGGCCGACGACGACCTGTTCCGCGTTCTTGCCCGGCTGCGGCAACTCACCGGCATCGAGATCGAACCGTCGGCCTCGGCCGGTTTCCTTGGCCTAAAGCTTAAGGAATCGGTACTCCACGCCAACCCAACAGCCACGCACATTTTCTGGACCACCGGAGGCTCCTTCGTTCCTGCGGAGGAGTACGAGAAGTTCTATCGCCAGGGTTGCGAGTTGGTCTAAAGTTCATGAACAGGGCATCTACAACCTATGCCACCTGAAGAGTGCCGTATTTATTGGCCTGCAGGCAAACGATGCTCGTAGAACACCAATTGACAAGGCTTTGGAGGCCACGTCGATTGAATCATCTCTACATACCCAGCCAGATAGAGAGCCTTGTCTGCGCGTTTGATCCAGGCATCGAGTGGTTCGTCATCTTCCATCTCCGCAATTCCAATGCTAAGCGATGGAGCAATCAATCGTCCGTCGTCATCAGTCAGGCGTATATCAGCTGCACGTAATCTCAATCGTTCGGCCAACGCCAATAGAGCCGGCTTCCTATAGTTGAAGCTTGTTTCAGAAGGCGACGCGAGTGGGCTTCTGCTTTAAAGAGAATGAGTTTATCTTGACCGATCCGCTCAGGCATGCCAGGAGGACCACATGCGAAATCAACAGATTGACCAGAAGTGCTCGGTCACCAGAATCGACCAAACCGGAATGCATGATGTGCGCAATACTTACTAAAGCAATAAGGGCAAATAGTCCATAGGCCGCCCAAGCGGCTTGGCGGGCATCAAGCATGAACAAGGCAATCGCATAGGCAAGCGGAAGGCACATAATCAAGGAGATAAAGAAATAGTTGCCAACCAGCGGGCCATTGATCGTTAGCGAGGCCATTGGTTCCAGCGCGAGAAAGCCGGTCATCGTATAAAAGCCGATCCAGCGGGCGATCGGAACTGTTGTCGGCCAACGATAGAGCATGACTGCGCTGGCAATGAAGATCCCCAGCATGACAGGGTATGCAATCCGGCATACTTCATCAATCAAGGCGAATTTCGATTCGAATACCCACAGGACGCCAATCGCGAAGACTCCGGCGGAAAACAGCGTCATCATTACCCCGCGCAACAGGTTATCGACGCGTCGCTAGGCCCTTATTTCTTCGCTATTGCTGGTATTTTTCATGCAGATCGACTTTTTGGCGGGCGGGTGGAGAGACCCAGTTTGCTTGCGTCAATCTGGATTTGTTAAAAGCATTGAATGCAATTCAACGTTGATCCGCGTCACCATTGACTGGTGCGTGTTTCGAAATATAAGACTTAGCGATAGCGAAAAAGCAGGTGGTGCTTTGAGGATCAAGCCGCCAGTTTGACTTGCTCGGATCTGACCGACTGGTCGATTCGCTCGCGCATTTCTTTACCTGCCTTGAAATAGGGGACGCGTTTTGGTGCAACAAAAACAGTTTCGCCCGTTTTCGGATTGCGGCTAGTACGTGCCGGACGATCAATTGAACTGAAGCTGCCGAAACCGCGAATCTCGATTCGATGTCCTCGTGCGAGGGATTGACTGATGCCGTCGAGTAGTTCCTTGACCGAAACCTCTGTGTCCTTGGCCATCAGAGCAGGAAATCTGGCGGCAAGAACTTTAATGAGATCAGAACGATTCATCATGGTTCGCAAGATTAGGCATCAGCGCAACAAGCATCAGAATAGCCGATGCTTGCACGGCGATACTGAATAGTCGCCACAACGGAATATTGTTTCCTTCGATGATGTCTTGCATGGCGGGCTCCGATAAAAGCACAAATCTACCTTGAGCCATTTGGCGTGTCAGTGAACTAAATCACGATCAAGAGCCCTTATCAACGAACCAGCGATTTTTCAAAGAGCGCGAGATTTACGCGTAATAGCCCGCCAAATAGTCCTCGAACCGCTCCTGCGGCAGCGATTCCAATCGTTGCTGCTCAGCCAGGGAGGCCTGAACGCTCTTTTCAAACGTTGCCAACGTGTCCGTGCTCAGTGGCTGGGACAGTAAGCTGTCATGGTGTTGTCGAGACTGCTTCATGGCGAATTTAAAGAAGCCTTTGTGTTCTGTCGCAGCAGCCAGTACTTGAGCCGACGGCGTGGTCTCCGGCTGATCAATTCGCGTGCGCAGGCCTGTCAGCGTCGTGGCGTAGGTATTGCCGCCGTAGGCCACATCCAGCATCTGGGCAAACGGCTGCATGTCGTCAAACAGGGCGTGGACGATGGGCCGGAACGGTTGTTCGCGGTTATGCACGAGCAAACTCAGATCGGGCTGTCGGCCGTGGTTGACGATCCGGGACTTGTTTTCATCGTTCTCCCCCTGCTCGCGGGCCGTAATAGGCGGACTCTGACGGAAAAGGCACATCAGCAACAAAATGTCGGCAAATGTGTTTTGCTCGGGGACAATACCGATGTCCACGAACGGATTCAGGTCAAACAGGCGCATCTCTATATATTCAACGCCGTATTTCGCCAAGGCCAGTGCTGGGCGCTCGCCGGCCTTGCCAATGCGCTTGGGCCGAATGCCGGCATAAAACTCATTCTCGATTTGCAGCAGGTTGGCGTTGAGTTGTTTCCAGTGATTGCCTTCGCGCACGCCCAACTCTTGGTAGAACGGGTCGGGAGTGCGAATCGCCGTTTCCAGGGCTTGAGTGTATGCAGCCAATGAATTGAAACTGACGTGCAGTTGATCCTGCGCCCGGTTCTGATAGCCCAGATCGCTCATGCGCAGACTGGTCGCGTAGGGGCGGTACAGGGTGCCAGGCACGAGTTCCTGGAGATCTGAACGGCGGCCTTGCAGGAATGATTGACAGATCGCGGGCGAGGCGCCAAACAGGTAGGGGATCAGCCAGCCAAAGCGCAGAAAATTGCGAATCAGCCCGAAATAGCGCTCGCTGACAAAATCCTGCATGGTGCCTGGAACGCCGCAGCAGTCTTTCAAGAGCACCCAGAATTCATCAGGCAACGACCAATTGTAGTGGGCTCCGGCAATCGTCTGCATGTGGCGCCCGTAGCGCAGGCCCAGGCCTTCGCGATAGATCGCCTTCATCTTTGCTGCGTTGGAGGTCCCGTAGTCGGCAATAGCGATGCTCTTGTCGTCGCCTACGACGCAGGGCATGGAGCCCGTCCACAAGATTTCACCCCGCAATTTCCGGGCGGTGAAGCGGTGGATGTCGCTCAGGAAGCCCAACGGGAAAGCCGGGTCCTGTGACGGCGGGGTGATGAACTCCAGCAGCGCTTCAGCGTAGTCGGTAGTAATCCAGGGGTGGGTGAGTTTTGAGCCCAGCGTCCGTGGGTGAGGGGTCTGCGCTAGATGGCCGCTAGCATCCACGCGCAAGCATTCGCGTTCGTAGCCTCGCGTGATGCCGCGCAAAACCTGCGCCTGGTCTGTCGAGAAGAACTGTCGGATCTCATCGCAACATGTGAACTTCAACATAGGTCATGCTCTTTTTCAGTAAATTGGAACGCAGTATGGCAGTAATTCGCCGCCAAAGATGGCCTTCACCATACGACTTCAGTGATGATCGAGCAGCACAAACGCTCAAATCCCGGCCTGTTTCGAAAACGACAACACCGGCTTTCTCCCCTGATAGATGACTGCAAAACATCATCCAATCCAGGGCTCCTTGGGTTCGTTAAACTGCCGCATGGTGCCATATGCCCCATGGCACCACAAATAGTATTACTTCCTGGGAAACCCGAGAATTTCCAGCGACTCAGTGCCGACCACAGCCCATTTCGGTTTCCCCGCCAGGCAGATGGTTTTGTCGTCGAAATTCGGCTGGCGTACTGCCGCGCTGAACGGCAAACTGGCGGAAAAAATGC
>JAIFNM010000323.1 GCA_020047725.1 Betaproteobacteria bacterium | reverse complement strand
CCAATCCGCTCGATGACTCGTTCTTGCAGGAAGCGCAACAACTTCGCCTGCAGTGAATGCGGCAAATCGCCAATTTCGTCAAGCATCAGGGTGCCACGATGGGCCGTCTCGATCTTGCCCGGCGTTGTTTTTGCGGCGCCAGTAAACGCGCCTTTTTCATAGCCGAAGAGTTCGCTTTCCAGCAGGTTGTCCGGAATCGCTGCACAGTTGATGGCGATGAAACGTTCGTTGCGCCGTTGCGAAGCGGCATGCAGCCCGCGCGCAATCAATTCCTTGCCGGTTCCGCTTTCACCAAGAACCAGCACAGTCGCGTCGCTGCTTGCGACTTTTTCAACGGTACGGCAGACCCGCAAGACTTCGGGGTCGCGTGAAATCAGCCCGGCGAGAACATCCGGTTGATGCATGAGCTGCAGTCGCTTGTTCTCTTGCTGGAGATCATAAAGACGATACGCCCGTTCAATCGTCAAACTCAGCATGTCGATTTCAAACGGTTTGGCAAAAAAGTCATAGGCGCCAAGGCCAATGGCTCGCAGCGCGTTGGCCCGATCATTCTGACCAGTCAGGACAATCACCTTGGTATCAGGAGCAATCGTCAGAATCTGTTCAAGCAGCAAAAAGCCTTCCGAAACGGAGTCGGCATCCGGTGGCAAACCGAGATCCATGGTCACTACCGGAGGCGAGTTTCGACGCACTTGCGCCAACGCACTTTCGCGATCCGCTGCCGTCAGGGTTTCGTATTGATCAAACGCCCAGCGGATCTGCTTCTGCAATGCCGGATCGTCTTCAACAATCAGCAGAGGACGCATTTTTTCAGAACTCATCGCGGCTCCTCGCTCAACTCACTAAAATTCATTCCTGCACCCATATCAAACAGCGGTAGCAACAAACTGACCTGTGTTCCGACGTCAACCTTGCTTTCGACGGAAATTTTTCCGCCCAACTCGTTCACATACTGAAAGCTCTCATACGCACCGATACCCATTCCTGCCGGCTTGGTCGTCTGGAAAGGCTTGAACAGACGCTCCCGCAGAAACTCCGGAGTCATGCCATGCCCTGTATCGCTGACCTTGATCACAGCATGTGCTTTTTGTCGCTCCAGGCTAACCGAAACCTGACCACCGTTTTCAGTCGCATCCAGCGCGTTCTGTACTATGTGGCCAATAACGCGTTCGACCCGATCTTCGTGCCCTTTGGCAAACACCTTTTCCGTGTTCTCAATGACCACATCGTGCCCCTGTGAGGCCTTGGCAGTCTGGATTCGCCGAATTACATCACCAAGGTCAATACCACGCGGGCTATCAACCGGAGTTGTTCCTTCACGCAACTGCATCATCAATTGCCGCATGCGCTCGACGGAGTGTTCCACGGTCATCAGCATATCCTGTTGAAATTCAGGGTTATCGCGATGACGTTCTGCATTCTTTAGCATCAGAGACAATTGAGCCACGATATTCTTCAAGTCATGGACAACAAAAGCCGACATCCGATTGAACGCGTCAAACTTCCGTACCTCAAGCAGTGCCTCAGTCGCCTGCATCTGGCCGAGGAAAGCCCCCGCCTGACGACCCGCTGTTTTCAACAGATCGTTAACCTCCCAGTTGACGTCAATTCGCGTACGTGCCGTAGCCAGAACGACAAAGCCGATCATCTCGCTCCCCGTCGCCAATGGAACAACCAGCCAGGCATTTGGCACTTCAACCAGCCACTCGGGCAAATCGAGTCGATCATAGCGGCGCGGCAGCGAGCGATACTCTTCGAGATTGATAACCCAGCCGCTATCAAGCAAAAACTGGCACAGTTTGCTATCGGCATCTTCAGTAACCGACGAAACAGGCATATTCCAGCACGCGGACTGAGCAAAGAAACGTCCGGTCGGGTCTTTCAACCACAGCGCGCCGGCCGGGCTCTCGACCATGTCCGCCAGGCCCTTGACGGCATGTCGCCCCATTTCAGAAAACCCGTCCTGAGACGAGAGCGTATTGGTAAAGCGGAGCCATTCCTCCCGATAATCATAGCGATAACTGAAAAAATGCTTGCCAACCAGGACGCGAAACTTCGCCCGCATTGATCCCGACAAACCAAGTATGCCCAGCGCCAGCAACGCAGCAAATAGCAGCGCCAACTGGAAGGGTCGACCCCAGTCTCCGCCGAAATAGCGAACATAGTATCCAGCCCCAGCCATGAACAGGAGATAGACACCTACGGCAACCAGTGTTGCAGATTGCAAGGCAGCACGTTGTGAAAGAACGATTTTTGTTTTCCAGTCACGGCTTCGAATAGTTGAAAGTGCGACCAGTGGCACCACCAGAGCATGCACGAAGCCGCGAATACTGAATGCATCAACGTCAATCCGGTTGAATAGCAAGGCATCCGAGTACAGATACAGGTCAAACAGGACCGCGCCACCCAAACCCAGACAGAGAGGTTTGATGCTCCAGATCCAGTCGGCAGCAACGTTACGAAACAATTGCTCGACGAGAACCAAAGCAAAAACGGTCATTGCCAGTGAGTCAAATAAAGCCAGTCGCTGCGGCGGGAAAAAGAACGGAATGCTTAGCACCGCCATGATTTGCGCAACAAGGCCAACAACAAACAGCGCAAGCGCAATCCCACTCAGCCATTTCAAGCGATTCGGCCAGCGTTCACCCGCCGAAGATTCCGGCTTGAGAAGAACCAAAAGAAAGAAATTCCAGCCGGCAAACCGGAAAAGATCAGCGAGCAAACTACTCGCCAGAAAGATGCCTTGCCCGGTTAACGCAAACGCCAGACCTGCCAGACCCCACAGGGCACACAGAACAGTAGCGATGAAAAGCGCACGGTTTCTAAGACCAACGCGCCATCCAGAGGCGAGATAGATTGCAAAGGCCACATAAACGAAGCCAGCAAGGCCATAACTCCAGACAGATATTAGTTCTCTGCTTGCATCCAAACGTCAAACCTCCCCAGATTGCGTTCAATTATACGACTCGCCCTGAGAGGACTCCGTTTTACTGAGCGCCCTTGCCGGTAAGCACCACGCCTACGGTTTCAAACAGGATTACGATATCCAGAAACAAGGTGTGATTTTTGACATAGTAAAGGTCGTACTGGAGTTTCTGGATCGAATCGTCAACCGATGCCCCGTAGTGGTAGCTGACCTGAGCCCAGCCGGTAACGCCCGGCTTTACGCTATGGCGAACAGCATAAAATGGAATATCGCGCGTAAGTTGATCAACAAAAAAGGGCCGTTCCGGGCGCGGCCCAACCAGACTCATATCGCCGGTCAGAACGCTGAAAAGCTGAGGCAGCTCATCAATGCGCAGTTTGCGAATGATGCGACCAACACGCGTCGTCCGATCATCGTTTGCCGTTGCCCAGCGGGGCTTTCCGTCGCTCTCAGCATCCTTGCGCATGCTGCGGAACTTGACGACCTTGAACAGACGGCCATTCAACCCAACACGCTCCTGTGTATAAAACACCGGGAACCCATCCTCAAGCACAATCAGGATCACGGTGACAAGCATCACCGGCAACGCGAGAAAAAGCAGAATCAACGCCGCAACGGTATCGAACAAGCGCTTGATGAATGTACGTCCCCACCCTTGCCTGAATCCCTCACCAAAAATCAGCCAGCCAGCCCGCAGCGAATCCAGTCGAATCTGTCCCAGTGCCCGTTCAAAATAGCTGGCAAGATCAAGGACCTTTACGCCGCACAGTTTGCAATCGAGAAGTTCGCGCAAAGGCAGAATGCCGCCACGTCGCTCATGCACGGCAATAATTATTTCATCAACATTCAAGTTATGCGCCGTGTCAGAGAGCGACTGGGCACGAGGCAGCAAAAACTGATCGGCTACACAGATCTCCGCGTCTGTTGGCCCTGGGTAATAGCCAACGATATGAATGTCAGGATCTGATTTCTTGAGGACTTTACCAACAGACTTTGCCTCGGGACCTGCACCAAAGATCATTACACGATGCTGCATCATTGACCCCGTACGAGAATGCATGGTGTAAACACGATGAACGAGCGTTCCAAACAGCGCAGCCAAGCCAGACAGAAGCAGAAGTTTTTGATTTGCATTGGCTATCGATGCAAGTGGCACCGCCAGATATAAGGACAAAACAGCTCGCGCACGTGTTTGCGCAATCGTCCGACTATGAGCACGGTGGTAAAGCCCAAGCCAGCCGTTAAAAACCACCATTACAAGAGCAAAAATAACCGCATAAACGATTACGGCTTCGAAATCTTCTTGACCGCCAACGCCCCACATGATTACAGCTAACAGAACACACGCTACCGGAAACAGAAGATCAAGGACGATCTGAACAATGGTTTTCCAGTGAATCCAGTGGTTGAATACTTTAATCATGATTTGCCCCCAGCAAACTTCAATTACACCCGAGTACGGCTTCTATCGAATTCATCAGCTGGATTCTTGCTTTCAGAACGCAGAATCAAGCCAATCTTTCCTATGAACAAGATTAGCTCAAGGTCTATTTTGTTACCGTGACAAAATGCACAACAGGGCAGCTAATTTTTCAAACCGTTCAGGCACCGAATGAAGAACCGTCAAAATTGCTTCGAAATTTGGTTCTGAATTTCCTTGGCGGCTACCGTTTTTTGTAGGAGCGCAGTTTTACTGCGCGATGAGCAGTGGTACTCCACCGCCGCTATCGCCCAGTGAAACTGGGCTCCAACAAGATTGCTACCGCGCCGTTGGCTTTTTTAAGGCAAGCAACACTTTCAAACGCACCCGTTTGCAGGGGCATCAACAACTGATACAGGTCTTTCGAGTAAGGTGATGACAACGGGGACAGGATTCTATCACTACACGACTACCATGTAGAACGTTCAGATATTTTCGGGTGCAATCGAAAGTGTGGGTTGCCTTAAAAATACAACAGCGCGGTAGCAATCTTGTTGGAGCCCAGTTTCACTGGGCGATTGCAGTGGTTGAGTACCACTGCTCATCGCGTAGTAAAACTGCGCTCCTACTTTCGATTGCACCCGATATTTTCAGCTCGTTTCGTTGCTGGGACTCTGCCAGGCCCAGGCCAAAAACAAACCAAAAAGGGTCGCCACACGTGGCATGTCAAATACGCTGACAACGAGACCCAGCGCCAATAACCCGGAAATACTCGCAATAAAATAGGGCGCCTGCTCATTTCCTTGCCCGAAGGCTCGAAAAAGCCGCCTAAAGATCCAGAACACCCCGGCAAGAAAGCAAAACAAGCCGACAATTCCAGTCTCGATTAGAACTTCAAGGTAAAGATTGTCGATGTGCCATGGAAGAAAATAGGAATGAGCGCTTGGAAACCAGCCCGCTTCCTTGTCCTCAAACTGCGAATTCCTCAGCAGATTGCCTTCCCCGGCGGTCAACAAGAGATTGGACACCTCAACTTTCGCTCCTGGCGTCAGCACCGATAGCAAAAAGACGCCATGACCAATCCCCTGCCAGGAACCGACCCTGAAAGGATAGCCCGAAAGAACGGATTCCCAATGCTGCCACCCGCCTGAACCCAGCCTGATCTTCCGATACTGGCATCTCGCAGGATACAAAAGGTGTTCCGCACACACTTGCGCGAGCAATGCCACATCCTCATCGCTGCGCATTTCAAGAGATAAGCGATAGCGCTGCTTTGGAACCAGATCAACCCGCTGCGAGAGCGCAAAATAACGCCCCAACTCGTGGCCGTCGTAAGAGCCGTCAGCGCCTTCAATCACCATGGAAGGATGACCGACAAGCTCCGCATGCCAATAAAAAGCTCCGGGGAGCGCAGGGCCTGCATCATCCTTCGTCATGCGAGCCGGAAGCTGGCCCAAACCGATCCCCAAGAGCCATTCACCGGGTGTCTTCAGCAAACCGATCCCCTGCTCCCAGTGCTTCAAACGCCCTCCAAAATCACGCTCACTCGCCGCCAGCCGTTTGTTCATGAATGAGTCAGTTCCCAGCACCAGCGCGAGCTCTACGGCAACCAGAATAAGCACAACGACACTGGATAATCTGATGATTCTTGCAACCGGAGCACCTTTGATTCGGCGCAATATCAGCAAGGCACCAAGCAAAAAGACGCTACCCGCAATGGCGCCGATGACGCCGCGGGAAAAAGTGGTCAGGGCAACATAGGTGAAAACCACAATGAATGCGCCAGCAGCCAACCGGCCCCGAATAGAAACCGCTGCTCGCCAGGCCCAGATAAGCAGAGGTGCAATCAGTACGAGATATGCATCAAGGGCCGCCCCGCCAAGATGCATTTCCCAGAACAATGCCACCGTGCGGTAAGGCGTCGATAAATCCAATAGCCCTGGATAAAACGCTCTTTCCCACAAAACAGCCAGGGCAACTCCACCGGAACCAATCAGGCAAGACGCAAAGAAATTACTGCCCGACATGTTCATGGGCAGCAACTCGCTGGCTTTGGCGACTAGCGGTAACAGGAGAGCAGTCCAAAGCAAGCTTTTACCAACACGAAACCCATTTAGTGGCGTCGTATAGGCTGAATACAAGCTGAATTCCCCAAAGTTGAGGTCATTCGCGCCACGTGCGATCAGGAGCACAACAATCGTCAGGAGAAACAGGAAAGCACTTACGTAAGCGACTTTGAAACCATCCAGTTGCATCCGGAAGTATCCGGCAGCCAGGACCGCCAGTATCAACAGATCAAATTCATCGGCAATCAGCCATCCCGTCCAGGGGGAAAAATTCAGGAGCGGCAGAAATGCAGGAACAAAAAAGATCGAAAACCGGGGTCGCCACAAGGACAGCAAAAGAATGCCGATGAAAGCGATTGTCACCAACGCGGGTGCAACAGGATGGGCAAACGCTAAAAAGAGACCCGCAACCAGACTTGAAAACGATAAAAGGAGACAAAAAGCACGGGAAACGAAACTCATGCTGAATGATCAGCAGATTTAAAGCGTGCCGATCCACTTCAGTGTCTCGTTCTCAACCCTTGAACGAAGCAGTTCTGAAGAGAACGTATGATCAGCGTCGGGTACGTCAACCCGTTTGATCTTTGTGGAATCCAGCAAACCCGACCATGCCGCATTGGAACCGACGTACTCCAGAAATTCCTTCGCGGTGTAATCCTGTCCGCTCAATATCAGCAGCACCTCGCCGTTAAACTGCCTCAAGCCCTCTGCCATCAAATCCTGAAACGAACGAGATTCCAGCTCTGCTTGCAGGCCTTTACCGCGTGCCAGCATTGCATTGCTCAACAATCCACGAATCGAACTGATTATCTGCATTTTTCCGCTCAGCAACTTCAACCAGAACTCCGGTTGCATCAAACGCTGGCCGTAGTAATGCTTGATATGCGTCTGTGCCAGGCTCGCCTCTGAGCGAACCCAGGGATTGAGCAAGACCAGACCGGCGATCTTCACATCACGGCTTGCCTGCGAATACAACAAGGCGGCCGAAGCCGCATCACAGAGCCCCCACAGCACGATGCGCTTGACCGTTGGACAAGCACCCATAAAAGCATCGATGCCAGCACCGACATCCTCGTTCACTGCCTCAAAACTTCGCAGCGTGCCACCGCCGTCACCCATTCCGCGATAGTCGAAACGCATGGCCGGATAACCCTCAGCAGCCAGTCGGCGAGAGAGCAACAAGAACTGACGGTGGCTACCGACGCGGTATTGCGGACCACCGACAACAATCAGCACCCCACAATCGAGTGGACATTCAGGCTGAGCGACGATACCGAGAACTCGTTCGCTCGCGACCGTGAAGATCAACGCTTCTTCCGTAAAGTTCATGCCGGTTCCAGACCAGACAGGGCCAGAAGGCTGGCATCGATCAGCGCCGTGCATTCGGTAATCTCAGCCGTTTGCCAGAAAGCGGAGCCATAAACCGTCGCCCCCCGCACTTTAGCCCCCGCCGATTGCCATTTCTCGACTCTCATGCTGGCCGCAGGCGACAAACTGCCGTCCGGTTTTCCGGAAAGCTCGAACCATTCGATCCGTTTCGATTGCTCAGGAAGGGTCAGCTCAGCCTTTTCAAGACCTGATGCCAAATCCGACGAAAGCTGATAACCCGCAACTTCAACCGATTCGCCCTGGGCCAGCTGTTCTCGAAGGCAATCCATCAAACCTTTGCTATCGCCCCCAAGCATTTCACTGGCAATTTTCAGACGCAAAAACTGCTGCAGAAATTGTTTGCCGGAAAGCACGGGCTGCCAAAAAAGTAGCTGGCTGGGGGTACTAATTCTCGCCGCAGCCTCGCACGCCACAAGGCAACCGGTGCGCAAGCCCCACAACCACAAGTCCGAATCGTAACGTTGTTGCAGCCAATTCCAGGCCAAGCTCACATCACTAACCCAGCTTTCCCACGTCGCATCGGCAAAATCGCCCGAGCTATCGCCACAACCATGCAGATCGATCTGCAGTACCGCATAACCGGCAGCGGCCATCGCCTTTGCCTGCAACGCCGCCATGCGCCTGGATTTGTTCATTTCCTCAGCAAAGGGATGAACATAGACGACAGCACCGCGTCTGGAGATTTGTGCATCGGGCTGATGCAAAAGGCAAAACCGCTGCCCGGACAAGGCCGGCAGATAAAAGGCGTCAAAACTCATGAACGAAGCAACTCAAGCGGCCAACTTGCCCTGCACAAAACCCACCAAGGTCGCCACCGAAGCAAACGAAGCACCGTCGATTTCGTCATCGTCAACCATAAAACCGAAACGCTCTTCCATCGTCGTAATCAACGCCACGACCGCCATCGAATCCAGCTCGGGTAGTGCACCGAGCAATGGGGTTTCGAGCGTAAAACTTGCCGCCCGCCCTTTGAGGCTCAAAACCTCATCAAGAATCGACAGCACTTCGCCTTTTACATCCATGGAACCTCCTGGTTAATTCCAACACACTGC
>JAIFNM010000214.1 GCA_020047725.1 Betaproteobacteria bacterium | reverse complement strand
GTTCCCTAAAAACACCACCTCTGCATATTCACTCATCTCAGGAGATATCCATCGCCGCTCTGTCCGAAGCAAACCAGATCAGGACAAATGATCCTGTCAGTGCTGGCTCATTCTTGCAACTACTTAAACGCATTTTCAATCAGAGCAAGCGCTTGACCAGCATTCATCGCAGTACACGCGTATGGCGGAAGCAAGAGCGGACGATCAGTATTCAAACCAAATCTTGAAACAGGAGGAGTAGAGTAAGCACGAAGGCTTTCCAGCGTCGTTGTACAAAGTTAATTCTGAAATGGAACAACATTGTGATCATCCATCGTTTGTATCCGAATCAAAACACATCGAAAATTCTCTGCCTCGTGTTTTTGACTCACTACCTCAGCTACCAAAAGTGCGAATGAAGAGTTGTAACGAGGGGCGTTTCCGATAGCCTGATTTCCCAACCGGCGTAGCCAGATTTGAGAGCAAGCAAAATGTCTGATTTTGAAATTGTGACTCGTGAGGATTTTTCCGACGTTACGTATCTGCTTGAAGTTCGCCATCCCTTGATGGCCAAGGCGGCTAAGCCAGGGCAGTTCGTGATCGTCATGCTCAACGAAAGCGGCGAACGAATTCCGCTGACGATTGCAGATTTTGATGTCAAAAAGGGAACGATCACGCTGGTGATCCAGGCGGTCGGCAAGACCACCCGGCAGATGCAGCAGGAATGCAAGGTCGGAACCTCGCTCTACGCCATGGTCGGCCCGATGGGTGTGCCGAGTACGATCAGCCACGCCAAAAAGGTCGTCTGTGTCGGCGGCGGCCTGGGTGTGGCGCCGATCTACCCGCAGGCGCGCGCCTTCAAGGAGAGCGGCGCCTACGTGATTGGTGTCGTCGGCTTCCGCAACAAGGATCTGGTGTTCTGGGAAGACAAATTCAGAGACTGTTGCGACGAATATATCATTTGCACCGACGATGGCTCGGCCGGTATCAAGGGACTGGTCACCGCAGGCATCAATCAGGCCATCGCCAAACACCCGGATATCGATGAAGTCGTGGCCATCGGCCCGTTGATCATGATGAAGGGCTGTGCCGATGCAACCCGCCCCTACAAGATAAAAACGATGGTCAGTCTCAACCCCCTGATGGTAGACGGAACCGGCATGTGCGGTGGTTGCCGGGTCAAGATCGGCGACCACGTGAAATTTGCCTGTGTCGACGGCCCGGATTTTGATGGCCATCAGGTCGACTTCTTCGATCTCATCACGCGCCTGCGCCGCTATAGCAAAGAAGAACGCATGGCGCTCGATCACTGGGACAAAACCTGCCGCCTGAAAAAGGCGATCGACAAGAAATTTGATTGAGCCAGTCCTGAACAGTCATTCTCAACGCAGCAGCTGAACGGTAAAAATCCATGGCGAAGAAAAAGACAATTCGTTCCATTCCACAGGAACGCACACCGATGCGCGAGCAGGAACCTGCTATCCGGGCAAAGAACTTCAAGGAAGTCGCCATGGGCTATTTCCCTGACGAAGCTTTGCGCGAATCCGAACGCTGCCTGATGTGCCCAGACCAACCCTGCGTTTCAGGTTGTCCGGTCGGCATCAACATCCCCGGCTTCATCGACAAAATCGGCAAGAAGGATATTCGTGGCGCTTACGATATTCTCACCCAAACCAGCCTGTTGCCGGCCATCTGCGGCCGCGTGTGCCCGCAGGAGAACCAGTGCGAAGGCGTGTGCACGGTCGGTGATTCGCTGGAAGCCGTGGCCATCGGCCGGCTGGAGCGCTTTGTTGGCGACACGGCGATCCGCGAAGGCTGGGCCAATATTCCCTTTATCGAGAAGAACAATTTCAAAGTCGGCATCGTCGGTTCCGGCCCGGCCGGCATGGCCTGCGCGGCCGACATGGCCAAGGCCGGCTGTGACGTAACCGTGTTTGAAGCCTTCCATCAGGCTGGTGGCGTGCTGAAATATGGCATCCCGGACTTCCGTTTGCCCAACGAAGTCATCGATGCCGAAATCAACAACCTGAAAAAACTCGGTGTCAAATTCGAGTGCAACACGCTGGTTGGCCGCTTGTTCACCATCGAGCAGATGATCTCGGAAATGGGTTATGACTCCGTTTTCGTCGGCGTCGGCGCCGGCTACCCGACCACCCTCGGCATTCCCGGCGACTCGCTGAACGGCGTGCTCTCCGCCAACGAACTGCTCACGCGCTGCAACCTGATGCGTGCTCGCGACTTCCCCAATTTCGACACACCGCTGCCGCTGGGCAAGCGCGTTGCCGTGGTCGGTGCCGGCAACACGGCAATGGACGCGATGCGCGTTTCTGTTCGCCTCGGTGCCGACAAGGTGTATTGCATCTACCGCCGCTCGCGCAAAGAGGCTCCAGCGCGTGCTGAAGAACTGCATCACGCCGAGCAGGAAGGCATCGAATTCCACTGGCTGACCAACCCCATCGCCGTGCTCAACGACGGTGACGGCAATGTGCGCGGTATGCGCTGCGTCCGCATGGAGCTTGGCGAACCGGACGAATCCGGCCGTCGTCGCCCGGTGGTGGTTGAGGGCAGTGAGTTCGATTTTGAAGTCGACACCATCGTTTACGCCATTGGAACCAACGCCAACCCGATCATGGGGCAGACCTCGGGGCTCAAGCTCAACAAGTGGGGCTACATCAATACCGACCCGTCGCTGGCGACGTCGATTGCCGGCGTTTTTGCCGGCGGCGACATTGTCACCGGTGCCGCCACGGTGATCGAGGCCATGGGCGCCGGCCGCAAGGCCGCTGCCAGCATGAAGGCCTACCTCGGCATTCGCGACAGCAACCTGCCTTACGCCGATAGCGAAGAGAAACTGTTCGGCATCGACACCCGGGAACGGATTTTTGCGCGACTGAAAATTGCCTGACCGAACTAACCCGAGCCACCTTCTATCGCCTTAAAGCAACTTTGGAACAACCCGCTATGAGTTCACCGAAACCAATGAAAAAAGCTGGCAAAACCGCTGCCAATTTAGGCAATCCAGGCAATTCAGGTCTTACCGTGCTGAAGGAACACATTGTCGAGATCATCAGCGACTCAGGCGAAGGTGCCCAGCGTTGCGGGCAATCGCTCGGATCGATTGCCGCCCGGATGGGCAACGGCATATGGACCACCGAGATCATCCCGGCCGAAATTCGCCCACCGGCACGTAGCGTCGCAGGTGCCAGCGGCAACCGCATCCGCATGGGTTCCAGCTACATCACCAATGGCGGCGATCAGACCGACCTGGTAGTAGCCTTCAACGAACAGGTTCTGCTGGGACGAGTCCGTGCCGGTGAACTCAAGCCGGACTGCATCATCCTGCTCGAAAGCATGTGGCGGAAACACACAGACATCAATATCTCAATGGCTTACATCCAGACGCATGATCGGCTGGTTGAAGCGGGATATACGGTGCGCGAAATCCCGATGGAACAGCAATGCCAGCTGATCACGCCGGATGCCAAGCGCGGCAAGAACATGTTCGCGTTGGGTATGCTCTGTTACCTCTACAGCTTCGATCTGCAGATGGCGCGCGACCAGATCGCCCTCACCTTCGGCAAAAAGGCTCAATCGATCATCGACTCCAACGTCGTGCTGCTCGATGCTGGTTACAAATGGGCCGAAGGCAATCTTGACTTCAGATACAGCATTCCCGCCACCCCGGCGACGCTGCCGCAGATCGCCACCAACGGCAACACCGCCCTGGCGCTCGGCGTCATGGCGTCGGGCATGGAACTTTGCGCGATGTATCCGATCACTCCGGCCACCTCGGCGTCGCACTACCTGTCCGATGTTTTCGAGAAAGTCGGCGGCATGGTGCATCAGGCCGAGGATGAAATCGCTGCCTGTGCCTTTGCCATCGGCGCGTCGTATGCCAGCAAATGCACGGTCACCATCACCTCAGGACCAGGTTATTCGCTCAAGCAGGAAGCCATCGGCCTCGCCGTCATGGCCGAAATCCCGCTGGTAGTGGTCAACGTCCAGCGCGGAGGACCAAGTACCGGCCAGCCGACCAAGGCTGAACAGGGCGACCTGCTGACCACCATCTACGGCAGCCATGGCGATGCGCCCAAGGTGGTCATGGCCCCGGCGACCATCGAAGACTGCTTCTACTCGATGATCACCGCGCGCAAGATTGCCGAATCATTCAATACCGTGGTCGTCGTCTTGACCGACGCTTCACTGGCCACCTCACAGCAACCCTTTGCGCGGCCCGAGTTCAACGAAGCCTGGCTGGCGCCACCGATTGACCAGAGCGCCGTGCCCGAAGGCGCCAAACCCTACGACTGGGACGCCACGACCGGCATCGCCCGCCGCTTCATTCCCGGCCAGCCTGGCGGTATGCACACCGTCACCGGTCTGGCGCATGACCGGCAGAGCCATGTGGCCTACGACCCGGAAATCAACCACGAAGGTCTGCGCGCACGCAGCCTGAAAATCGCGGCCTTGCAGAAGACGCTTTTGCCGCCCGAAGTATTCGGTGATCCGGAAGGCGATCTACTGGTTCTCGGTTGGGGCAGCACCAAGGGTGCCATTGAGGAAGCCGTTGAATCGCTGCGCGCCGAAGGCAAGAAGGTCGCGTCGGTCAACCTGCGCTTCCTGCAGCCGATGCAGCCGGGCATCAAGGAAATCATGCAACGCTTCAGGAAGGTCATGACCATCGAGACCAACTGGAGCGACAGCATGGAGGATGAAATCATCGACGAAACGAACCGTCGCTACTCCGCGCTGGCCATCCTGTTGCGTTCGCGCTATCTCGTCAACGTCGATTGCTGGACTGAAGTCAAGGGCCAGCCGATCAAGCCGAGCACGATCCGCAACGTACTCCTTGCCCAGATGGAAAAATAAGGAAACAAGACCATGACATGTTCGTCCACTTCCACTGATTGCCTGCTCGAGTTGTACGAAGAGAAACTCGAACTGGAGGACTACCAAAGCGGCGTACCACGCTGGTGTACTGGCTGCGGAGATAACGCCATTCTCACGGCCATCCAGCGCCTTTGCCGTGACGAGAATCTGCGCCCCGAAAAAACCGTGTTCGTCTCAGGCATCGGGTGTTCAAGCCGCTTCCCGCACTACATGAAGACCTACGGATTCCACGGTATTCACGGCCGCGCGCTGCCTGTCGCCGAAGGCGTCCGGCTGGCAAGGCCTGACCTCACCGTTTTCGTCAACACTGGCGATGGTGACTGTTGCAGCATCGGCGCAGCACACTGGATTCACGCCATCCGCTACAACATGAACCTGACCGTATTCCTGCACGACAACCAGATCTACGGTCTGACCAAGAAACAGGCCTCACCCACATCCCCGATTGGCACCAAGAGCAACACCACACCACGCGGCAGTTATCTGGAAGCACTGAATCCGCTGACCGTGACGCTTGGCATTGCCAACGCCTCATTCGTCGCGCAGGCCGTGGACTGGATTCCCGAGAGTCTGTACGACATCGTCAAGGCGGCGCATCATCACAAAGGCCTCTCCTTCGTGCGCATCCTGCAACGCTGCCCGGAATGGTTGCCGAAGCTGCATGAATCCGACATGCAGGAACCGGACAGCGTCCAGTTGCTGCACCACGAGAACTCGCTTCAGATCAGCCCGAGTCTGGCGAGAATCTACAAGAACCAGTTGCGGCATGACCCGCTAGACATGAATCGCGCCCGAGAAATTGCGTCCAGCACCGATGTCGTTCCGGTCGGCATTCTTTACCAGAACCGGGATATCCCGTGCTACGAAGATATCCGGAAACTGGATATCTTGCGTACCAATGAGACCGTAAGAAAAGGCTTTGAAGCCGAACTCGACAAATACGCAGTCTGATCGAAAACATGAAGAGCCACCGTGTTGCCGAGTATTGCTCAACACGCGAACAAGGCAAAGTTTTTATTAACAGCATTCCGGTTTGTTGCGAAACGGAATCAATAGAGATGGCAAGAATTTATGGAAGCTGATCTGCAAGCCTTTGTTGCTTTCTACCTGACCGGGAAGAAACAGCCCGACCAACTCCACGAGATCGGTGATCTCAATCTTCGCCCGTCTCTCTTCTCCGGTTATCGTGACCTGACGCGTTTGCGTTACGATTTTCCGCTGGTGCTGGTCGAGTATCCGGATGAAGGCCGCTTTGTCGAGACACTTTCCGGTCTGATTGACGGCATACTGAACAAGGTCGCCATCGGCCCAAACGGCGAGCGGATCAGAAAGAACGTACTGAACCTCGAAGAGAGCATTCGTGTGCGCATCAACAACGGTGCGACCGGTCTTTTCTCGAAGTTGTGGGACCAGGCGGCACCGGCGCTGGCCAAGCAGGACAAGCAGATGGCCGATAGTTTGTCACGCGCTCGCGCCAATTTGAAGATCGACGGCGAAGTCGTCGACTGCACGGAAGAGCTTACCTTCCGTCTGTTCGGTCACGCCTGGAGCCTCACGCAGAAGCGGCGCGCCGAAAAATTCAATGAGAATATCGACCGGCTGATCCTGAAGCTTTCCGACATTATCCAGGCGGATTTCATCAACTCCGATGCCGGCAAGAGCGCTGAAAACCTCAAGCATTCGTTCGGTTCCGGTCCGCTTGACAGCTTCAATTTCGAAGCCATGTCAAACATTCTCAAGAAAGTGTCTTCGAAGAAAAAACTTGCCAAGAGCCGCCGCCATCGCATTCTGGGGCTCATTTCGACGCTCCGCTCGCAGCGCTTCTTCCCGACGGAAAGCTCCAAAGTCGGTACAGCTACTGCACCCTATTCGTTTGCTTACACCACCTGCAGTGGCGCCCTCAAGGCTTATCGCGACCGTCTGCCCAAGGCCATCGAGCTTTCCAGAACAATGGCCATTGCCGAACTCGAGATCAAGGGCGAGTACAGCGAAAGCCGGCACGATGCGCTGTTTGAGTCCTTCGGCGAAAACGGACTGGATGCCGAGGAACTGGCCGTTTTCCCGGATTACTTGGTGCGCCTCAACGCCACTACCCTGTCCGGCCCCGAGCAAAGCACACTGACTGAAATCCTTTCCGCTGACTTGCCAATCAAGATTCTGGTGCAGACCGATGACGTCATTGAAGAGTCGCTCATCGGCAACAACCACCTGGCGTTCGCCTTGCGCAGCAAGCAACTGGCGACCATGGCCATCGGTATGAACGGCGTGTTCGTGCTGCAGTCACCCGCGTCTTACCTCTACCAACTTCGCCAGCAGATCCTGCGTGGCCTCGATTACGCCGGAACTGCGCTGTTCAGCGTCTATTCGGGCGCATCGGCCAATACCGCCAGCGTTCCGCCCTACCTGGTCGGAGCGGCGGCTCTCGAATCACGCGTTTTCCCGGCCTTCAGCTTTGACCCTTCCGCCGGGCGTGACTGGGCATCGCGTTTTTCTCTTGCATTCAACACGCAGGTAGAGAACGACTGGCCAGTACGCGAAATCGTTTATCAGGACGAGCGCTACCAGACCGTTGCGCAGGCAACGCCATTCACGCTGATTGATTTCGTCACGCTCGACACGCGCTATTGCAAGCACTTTGCACGTGTTCCGCGTGCCTGCTGGGGTGATGCGCTGACCCCCGTGGCCCAAACACTGGCGAGCGAAGGTCGCGGACAGATCGAAACCGTACCTTACCTGACGATGGTCGACAGCGACAACCTGCTGCACCGGGTTATTGTCGACGAAAAACTGATTCGCGAAGCTCGCCGCTGTCGCGTAATGTGGAATAGCCTCCAAGAACTTGGCGGCATTCATAACTCGCATGCGGAAAAACTGCTTGCCCGCGAGAAAAGAGCGTGGGAAGACACAATGCGTTCGACCGTTGTTGAGACTCCTGCCAAAGCGGCTCCCGCAGTTGTGTCAAGTGCAGCTGTATCTGTTGTTGAACAGGAAGCAGAACGTTCATCCGACGAGGCCTATATCGAGACGCCTCGCTGCTCGACCTGCAATGAATGCATCCAGCTCAACAAAAAAATGTTTGCCTACGACGGGAACAAGCAGGCATATATCGCCGACATCACTGCCGGTTCCTTCGCGCAACTGGTGGAAGCTGCCGAAAACTGCCAGGTCTCGATCATTCATCCGGGGAAGCCGCGTGATCCGAATGAACCGGGGCTGGACGAATTACTAAAGCGGGCCGAAGCCTTCATGTAGTCGTTGGCGCATCATTCGGCCAGTCAGCCATAGTCAGCAAAACGGGGCGTTCAACGCTCCGTTTTTTTACGCAGATAAAACCTCAAAATAACGTAAGTACTGAGTGCAAGCCCAGCGCATGAACGCCCGTAGTTCCTGCAAAGTCGGGGAGTTTATGAGAAAAACGGCAAAGTGCTGAAGATGCCCGTATTCATTGGCCTGCAGCTCGACTTTCTCAATAGGTTCACCACACCGCGCCTGCCATACGCCGACGAATGGGTTAACATCCCATTGATTCACCCTCACCCAATTCATTTTCAAGGAAGCCCATGCCTTACCTGCTTCTCGTTACCGTCCTCTGGGCGTTTTCGTTCAGCTTGATCGGCCAATATCTGGCCGGCCAGGTCGATAGTGATTTTGCCGTACTTGTGCGGGTCGTAATTGCCGCCGCGGTATTCATCCCGTTCACTCGCTGGCGTGGTCTGCCCGCTCGCTTGCTGGGCGGTTTCTGGCTGGCCGGCGCCTTGCAGTTCGGCGTTACTTACTTGTGTCTATACCGCAGCTTCACGGTGCTGACGGTACCGGAAGTCCTGCTTTTTACCGTGCTTACGCCGATTTATGTGACGCTGCTCGATGATGGCCTCGCCAAGCGTTTCAATCCATGGGCGCTGGTCGCCGCGCTGGTAGCGGTAACCGGCGGCATCATCATCCGTTTCGAGAAAATCGAGGGCGACTACCTGATCGGTTTCCTGTTGCTCCAACTAGCCAACGT
>JAIFNM010000064.1 GCA_020047725.1 Betaproteobacteria bacterium | reverse complement strand
CAGCACCATTCGTGCACTGCATTGGAATTCCAATCAGCACGACAACGAGAGCCCAATCGAATGAATTTCCTGCAACGAGTTTTTGACCGCCTGATCGGCATTTCAAACAATGACACGACGCTTTGTCACAAGGCGTATGAGGTGTACTGCGCACCTCCGCTCAATCTCATTGCGCTCGAAAAGCCAGCCTGCTGGCGTCGTTCTTCGCGGATTCGGTCAAGAATATAGCGGTGTCCCCATTTGCCTGGCTGGTGAATAGTCAACTTATGCCTTTGGGCATATATCACGACATTGGCAATCCGGCTAAGATGCCGCACAAGGCTCAGGATTCGAGCCGGGCGCGAGGTTTCCAGTTCAGTCCTCCCAGCCACCAAATCAAGGGAGCGATATGAACCAGATCGAGCGTTTCTACAAGATCGACCAGATGCTCAACGACCGGGGTGTTGTCTCCTTTCCGTTGATGATGAGCGAGCTTGAAGTCTCCCGTGCGACGCTCACGCGTGATCTCGCCTACCTGCGCGACCGGCTCAACGCCCCGATCATTCATGATCGTGAAGCGGGCGGTTACCGTTTTGACCGCACCACCAAACAAATCGGCAGGCAGTACGAACTTCCCGGTCTGTGGTTTTCTGCCGAAGAGATCCATGCCCTGCTCACGATGCAGCACCTGCTCGCTAACCTCGATACCGGTGGCCTGCTCGGGCCACACATCAAACCTCTGCTTTCCAGGCTCACCGCGCTGCTCGGCGTTGCCGATAACCCCGCCGAAGAAATCGTCAAACGAATCCGCATCCTCACTGTGGGCGCGCGAAAAGTGCATCTGGACAACTTCCAGGCAGTCGGCTCCGCTTTGCTGCGCCGCAAGCGGCTGATCATCCATTACTCCGCACGCGGCACGGGCGAGAGCACCGAGCGAGAGTTGTCTCCGCAACGACTGATCCACTACCGCGACAACTGGTACCTCGATGCCTGGTGTCACCTGAGGAACGAGCTGAGAAGCTTCTCCATCGACGCCATACAACGGGTCGAACTGCTTGAGGAAAAAGCGAAGGACGTGCCTGAAAAGGCGCTCAACGACGTGCTGGGCTCCGGCTACGGGATATTCTCGGGCAAGGACGTGAAATGGGCCACGCTCAAATTCTCCCCGCTGCGGGCACGCTGGGTCGCTAGCGAGAAATGGCACTCGAAGCAGGTCGGCAAACTGCTGGAAGACGGCTCTTATGAACTGAAAGTACCGTACAGCAACGATCCGGAATTGCTGATGGATATCCTCAAGTACGGGGCGGATTGCGAGGTGGTGGAGCCGGAGGAGTTGCGGGAGAGGGTGGAAAGGGAGGTGGGAAAGATGGCGAGAGTTTTAAAACAGAAATGAATCTAGTTGAGGCTCGTCTGGTAGAGCCTCGTGTGAGCCACTATTACAGCTACAAGCCAAATACATAGAATGTGATGCCTACAGCAAACCACCATTATTTGTGGGGTAAAGCAAGACCGACGATTGACGGCGGCGCTCCATATCAACCGTTGGCCTATCACTGCCTCGATGTGGCGGCGTACTTGGTTTGGGAGCGGTGATAACACCATGTCACAACTTGATTTGTCAGGAATGAAATTTTGGGCGAAAACAACTACCGATGATTTGCCGGGGGTCTCTGTTTCGCATCACATGATAAATGTGGGGCTGGTTGCTGAAAACTTAGCCAAGCATTACGCGCACTTGCTGAAACATTTCAAGATGAACCCAGAGGAAACGGCTTTGCTGGCTGCTTTGCACGACATCGGCAAAATCTCACAAGGTTTTCAAGGCAAGTGTGCCAAGTGGCTTGAACAGACTGGTTTGAAGGAAATCAGCACAGCACAAGGTTGGCTGAACTTCGAAAAGGATCATGCAAAAGTCAGCCAATTTACCGTGCAAAATCTATTACTCCAAGAGAACTTGAAGGCAAGCAGCTCGATATATTGGGCTGTAGCTCCAGGTGCGCATCACGGCTACCTACATCGTCCGGGGGAGCGTGGTCTGCAAGAAATAGTCGGCATGAAGAAAGACGAATGGGAACACGAGCGCCAACGGGTGGCACGACAATTGATTGAAGTTATGGCAGGAACGCTGCCTAAAGCTGAAATCAACCGGGAATCAGCGCATCTTTGGTGGTTGGCTGGTTTGATTTCAGTGGCCGACTGGATCGGTTCGGATGAAACATATTTCCCTGCTGATCAAGACCTTGATCTGAATGAAAGCAAACAGCGGGCGCAAGATGCTGTGAAAGCTATTGGCTTCGCCCTTCCTGAGCCACGAAGCGGCCTGGACTTTAAAAAGCTATTTTCATTTTCACAAAACGATTTGCAGCGTAAGGCGGTGGATGCCATTACGGAGCCGGGGATTTACGTCATCGAAGCGCCAATGGGCATGGGCAAAACCGAGGCGGCACTGGCCTGTGCCTATCGTTTGATCTGCGAAGGAAAGGCAAGCGGCATCTATTTCGCGTTGCCTACCCAAGCCACCAGCAACCGCATCCATCTGCGCGTGGATGATTTTGTCCGCAAGGTTTGGCCGGATGGTATGGATACCCGCTTGATCCATGCCAGTTCGTGGTTGACGGAAAGCCTTGGACAACCGGCACCTGCGGCCACCACAAAAGGCAAAGAATCCGACGATGCCCGCGCTGGGCGCGACTGGTTTGCGTCGGCCAAGCGGGCACTCATCGCGCCCTTCGGCGTCGGCACCGTAGATCAGGCATTGCTTGCTGTCGTTGCAGCAAAGCACTTCTTCGTGCGCCGTTTTGGGTTGGCGGGCAAGGTGGTGATATTGGACGAAGTGCATTCCTACGACTTCTACACGGGTACTTTGATTCGCGTTTTGTGCGAGACACTGGAGAAACTGGGTTGCACGGTCATCCTGCTATCCGCCACCCTGACACCTGAACGGCGCACGGCGTTGCTGGGCAAAAGCGACATTCCAGAAATCGCTGACTACCCGCTGATTAGCGGTAGGCAAAGTAATGGAGCGTTTATTACCCCAAGGCCAGCGCAAGCGCCAGAAGAGAAGAAGGTACATGTCGCCTTTGTTGAAAACGAATACGCGCTGCATGATGCTTGGAAGCTGGCGGGTAATGGCGCTTGTGTGCTGTGGATATGCAATACAGTATCCCGCGCACAATCTGTCTATACCGAATTGGAAGTGTTGGCACAAAAGCAAACAGAATCGCCTGCGCTAGGTTTGCTGCATTCGCGCTTCCCGTACTTCAGGCGCGAGGAACTGGAAACATGCTGGATGGAGTTACTTGGCAAGGCCAGCAAAAATCGGCGTGGCTGTGTTCTGGTATCCACTCAGATCGTCGAGCAAAGCGTGGACTTGGACGCAGATTTGCTAGTTACCGAACTTGCGCCTACCGACATGCTGTTGCAGCGCATCGGTCGGCTGTGGCGCCATCCACGCGAGGTGCGTTCTGTCGAACGTGCCGAATGCTGGATTCTCAAAGAGAATGCAACCTTGGACGAGTTGCGTACCATGAGCAAAGCTAATATCCGCAAGGCATTGGGCGCGAAGGCATGGGTATATGCGCCTTATGTGTTGCTGCGCTCGCTGGATATCTGGTCTGCGCGAGATGGGCGAGATATTGCGATACCAACAGAAATTCGCAACCTGTTGAGCACTACCTACGATGACCGGGATGAAGCAACGGACGGCTGGAATGCATGGCAAGAAGAAATTTTAGGTGACGAATTCGCCAAGAAAAAAACAGCGGAAATGAATTCCAATATTTGGAATCCTTTGCTTGACGATCAGGAAGGTGTGCAAACCCGTATCAGCACGGTGGAATCCGTCCAATTGCTTCTTTGCACTGAACGCAAGGGTAAACAGATTGCTTTGCTCAATGGCGAGCAGGCCAACCTGTCGGATGATAAGTTCCGGCTTGATACGGCGCGGGCGCTGCATCGCAATCTGGTAAAGGTTCCAAAATCGGAATTCGCCGCCTTCCGCACCGAAGATGCGACAAGCCGTTACGTGAAGGGCGAACAGGCAGTTGCCTTGGTGCAATCGAACGGAAACGTGGTTGTCGCTGGTTTGAAAGACGACAGATCGTTGCATTGGCATATTGATCGCGGGCTGGAAATCCGGCGCGGGACAGGAGGGAGAGAAGAGCATGAACCTTGTGACTGAAGCATGGATTCCAGTAGTGAAACCGGATGGCAAGTCTGACACTGCCAGCCTTATGCAGGTTTTCACAGAAGGCAAACAGTTTGCCGATTTGGCAGTGCGTCCTCATGAGCGCATTGCACTGATGCGGTTGTTTATCTGCATAGCGCAGGCGGCATTGAAGGGGCCGGAAGATATTGAGGCTTGGGATACTGCTTCAGCAACGTTGCCACTGGCGGCAAAAAAATACTTGGAAAAATGGAAAGAATGGTTTGAGCTATTCGATTCAGAAAAACCATTCTTACAGATCGCCAAAATCGCAAAATTGCCCAAGGCTGGCAAGATTGACGAAAGCGGAGAGGCGAATGATCTTACTTCGGCGGGTAAGTTGGATTTCGCTTTAGCCACAGGGAATAATGCGCTGCTATTCGATCATGGCGGACATCGGGATTTTTCACCTGAGGCACTGGCGCTGATGCTATTGACCTTTCAGCAATTTTCTCCGGGTGGTTTGATTGGCAAAGTAACGTGGGGAGGCAAGGAAACTAGAAAATCCAGTGCTCATGCGCCATGCACGCCATCTTCCATGCTTCACACCTTTCTGCGACATGTCACGCTGCTCGATACGATTTGCGCTAACTTACTTACCAGAGAAACGATAGCTCAACACTTTAACAAACCTTTCGATGAGTGTTGGGGGCAGCCAATTTGGGAAAGGATGCCTGCAGACCCGGATGATCAAAGGGCCATAGAAAATGCCACGCAGACTTATCTGGGCCGCTTGGTTCCTTTGACTCGATTGATTCGCCTCGTTGATGGCCATAGCATATTGCTTGGTGACGGTCTCACCTATCCGGCATTTAATAGTTTTCCTGAGGAGGTTTCGGCAACCATCGTGCTTAGCCGTGATGGTACCGAGAGGAAGCTGCTTAGGGCAGGTACAAAAGCTGTTTGGCGTGAATTATCTGCGCTCACCGTCTCGCGTAAGCAAGACAAAGTCGGCGGAGCATCAGTTTTGGGAAATGTTCCAGAAAATGCTGCTTTCGATCTTTGGGTAGGTGCTTTGCTTACCAACAAGGCTACTATTTTGGATGCCGCTGAATCGGTATTTCACATCCCCGCTAACATGCGTATAGACAATGGCAGAGCGGCCTACGCTGGGGAAGTGCAATGGGCTGAAAATATGGCAGGTAGGCTTGGGGGGGCGGTAGAAACCTATCGAAAGGAGTCAGACGGTGACTGGGAAGGGCGTCTCGAAATGACCAAGCCACAGGATCGCTGGAAGCTCAAGGAAAAACTACGGGCTGCTGCTGCCCATCACTATTGGACTGCGGTAGAAAAAAAGCGTCCTCTGCTGATGGCGCACGTGGAAGCCATCGGTACAACTGCCGAAGCGGTGGAGCAAACACGCGATGCTTGGCACAAAGCCGTGCATGGCGCAGCGCGGCAAGCTTATGCACTCGCTTGCGGCCAGGAAACGCCGCGCCAAATACGCGCATTTGCGTTGGGCTTGGGCAAGCTATTTGCCAAGCAGCAATCCCATGATGCGCAAGAACCTGAAGCCGTAGAAACGGAGGATTAAATGATGACGGAAAAATCAGCCCAGAAAGGCACCACTAAAAGACCGGGGGAAAAACTGCTCCAGTTTTTGCGCAGCCGCCAAGAGGATCGCGGGTCTATGGCAAATTTGCGCTGCATGCTGGTGGACAGCAAGAAACACCGTGCTTGGCCGTATGTGGCGAATTTTGGCGGAATCGGCGAGAAGCACTGCAACAAGGTGGTTCAAACTGTCGCCGGTTTGTATGCCACCCATTCAGAAGAAACGCACGACGGGGATTACGGTGTGATGTGCCGCAAGCTGTTGAGCGATGATGAACGGCAAAAACTCAACCAAGCCGAAGGCATTGGCCCAGTGTCTCGTCGTTTTCAGCACCTTCTTGCGGCAGATGGCGATGAGATTTTCGACCGCGTGGTGCGCCTCGTGCTGCGCGCCAAGGCGCAAGATATTCCGGTCAATTACGAGCAGTTGTACAAAGATTTGCTCGATTGGGAGTATCACGCCGACTGGGTGCGTGTGCGCTGGGCGCAAAGTTTCTGGACGCCGGAGGTGGCATTAGCAGAGGAGGAAGCGCCATGAGCTGGCTGGCGAAAATGTTAATCGAACCTGAACTGGCGACGCGGCAACGGCTGCAAACCACCGACGGTTACGCTTGGCATCAGGTTACCTGGCAGGCTTTTCCCGGCTTGGATAAGCAGCCCAGAACTTTTCTTTCAAGGCTTGATTCCGCGGCGGATGGTTATACCTTGATGCTACTTTCCAAAACGCACCAGCCACAGCGCCCAGAGTGGTGCCCGGAAGAATGCTGGGCGGTCAAACCTATCGCGCCAGCATTTCTGCAACGTCGTTATTACCGTTTCGATTTGCGCGCGAACCCAACACGCAAAGTGGTGAAATTGGATGCCAATGGACTGCCTGCCAAGAACGGTCGGCGCAAGCCCATCACCCGGCTTGACGAGCAAACCGACTGGCTTCAACGCAAGGCGACAGATTCCGGCTTCACTATCGTTGAAGCACCTGAAATCGGCTTCTGCCAGGATCAGGTTTTCCGCAAACGCAGTGAACACGGTGTGCATACCGGTGTGCGCTTTCGCGGTGTGCTGGAAGTAGCCGACCCGCCGCGATTTGAAGAGGCGTTTTACCAAGGCATAGGCAGTGCCAAAGGTTTCGGTTTCGGCATGTTGTTGCTGCAACCCATCCAACAGTAATCACAATCTTTCAAGATAGGGACTCAACCATGAAACATCTCGAACTGCATATCCTGCAATCTTTCCCCGTTGCCTGCCTTAATCGCGATGATCTCAATTCGCCCAAGACCGCGATATTCGGCGGTGTACAGCGGGCGCGCGTGTCCAGCCAATCGTGGAAACGAGCGATTCGTGAGTATGCACAGGAAAACTGCGAACGCTTTAATGGGCAGCGGACGCGACTGATTATTGAGCCGTTACGTGTCGCGCTCATTAGCGAAGGTATTGCTGAAAGTGAAGCATTGGATCAGGCCAAAAAACTCGCAGATGCAATTTCGAATCTGGATACGAAGGCTGAGAAGAATGGTAAGCAACAGGTGAAAACTCTGTTTTTTACGACACCTGCCGAAATACAAGCTTTGGCACGTGAATTCAAAAATTCAGGTGATACCAAGAAGGCGATAAAAGCTGTTGGTTCGGAAGTGTTAAAGGATGCGGCAGACATCGCACTTTTCGGGCGCATGGTTGCGAATGATCACTCGCTTACGCTTGAAGGTGCTGGGATGTTCGCGCACGCTCTTTCGACGCACAAAGTAGACAACGAAATAGACTTCTTCGCAGCAGTGGATGATCTTCAACCCAAGGAAGAATCAGGTGCAGGCATGACGGGTACGCTAGAGTTCAATTCCGCAACTTATTATCGCTTCGCGGCTTTGAATCTGGACATGTTGAAGGATAAGGATCATCTAGTTATTCTTTCGCCAGAAGAACGTAAACAGGTTGTGCGCGCATTTGTCGAGGCAAGCTTATTGGCCGTTCCCGGCGCACGCAAAAATTCCATGAACGCCGCCACCTTACCGGGTTATGTGCTGGGTGTTGTGCGCAACAGCGGCCATCCCGTCCAACTCGTTAACGCTTTCGAGAAACCTGTCCGCGCATACGGAGGTAAAGGTTTGTTTGAAACCTCTCTTGAAGCAATGAATGCCGAGCGCGAGAAACTCAATGCCACTTGGGGGCTGGACAAGAAGGAGTTGTTCAGCGGCGCGATTCCCGAGATGAATCTTGCCGATTTTCTCGACAAGGTTTGTGCTCATGTTGAATGAAACTGCGTGCCTAGCCCTGCGTCTGGAAGGGCCGTTGCAATCCTGGGGATTCGAGAGCCAGTACAACCGCCGCAACACAGGGCTGCTTCCTACCAAGAGCGCTATTCTCGGCATGTGCTGCGCGGCACTGGGTATTCCGCGCGGCTCTGACGATGAAAAGGCGTTGCTCGAACAATGTGTAGATTTGAGTTTGTTGACTGTGGCAATACCTCGTTACTTGAAATACGGAGAAAAATTTACGGAGCTATCGGTGCGGCGCATCACTGACTATCACACCGTGCAGAACACCAAAACGGCGAGCGGCGGCATCAAAAACACGCATCTGACGTACCGCCAATACCTGTGCGACGCGTCTTTCGGTTGCGTGCTTTCCGGCAATGCGACACTCGTCAACCGACTGGCGAAAGATGAGAGGGGGCAGGGATTGGAAAATCCAGTATGGGGAATCTGGCTGGGTCGAAAAGCCTGCATCCCCACTGCTCCAATATTGGCGGGGGTATTCCCTGACGAAGCGGGAGCGTTGAGTAAGTTATTGGGAGTTCATCCGCTGGACGCTCTTACTCACCAACGCGAAGTCGAACGTTTTGAAGATGGCAGTGACTCTTTGCCGGATCAGCCCTTGTGTTTTGCTGCACCGGATGGAATACGAAGATTTGCGCCGCGTCGGATTGTTCTTAAGGAGGCGCAGTAATGATGGAATCGGCCACGCCAAAGCCTTCGGGTGCGGTCTCCTGCTCGTGCGGCGAAAGGAGTGATTGTGCTATCCTTTGATGGCACAATTTTTGATCTGGAGCTTCGCCATGCATACCTTTACCGTACGTGATTTGCGGGAACACACCGGAGAGTTGATCCGTGGTGCGGAGAATGGCGAGCTGTCGATCATCACCAAGCACGGCACGCCGGTTTTCG
>JAIFNM010000195.1 GCA_020047725.1 Betaproteobacteria bacterium | reverse complement strand
GAATTCGCTGCGTAGACGTGATTCCGGCAGGTTTTTTCCGATAATTACAATTCTTGACCGTCGGGTTTCATCACTAGCCCAACAATCTCCGAAATCGAAGCCGGCAACACGTTGTACACCCTGGAAAATCAGTTTCCGGTTTTCGTCCGGTATGGCCAGGATGCCTTTGTAACGCAGAAGCGCTTCGCCGAATTCATCAATCATTGACTGGACGAACGCCCCGATTCTATCGATATTGACCTCGCCGGCCTCAAGAAGGAACGACGATATTTCGTCGCTGTGGGCGGCCGGTCGGTTAGCCCAGCGGACGGCACCTTTTTCCTGTGCCGGCAGCGGAAGAAAGCGAGTCGCGGAGCGCTTGGTAACATCGGCGGCAAACAAAGTGGTGTCCAGATTGAATCCGCCAATCCCCAAAAGAGAGCCGGGTTCAGCGCGTCCCTGTTCAAGTCGCTGTTGCGGGGCGCGGGGATTGATGCGGTTCAGACGCTCTGACAGTTCGGTGATCTCATCTGCACCAACGAGATCACACTTGGAGAACAGCAGCCGATCAGCGAAGCCGATCTGGCGTTGAACAACGGCGTGTTCGTTCAACTGCTGCTGTCCGTGCAGGGCATCGACAACCACGACAATTCCGTCGAGCATGAAACGGTCGCGCAATTCGGGGGCAGCAAAAAAAGTTTGGGCAACGGCGCCGGGATCGGCAAGCCCGGTTGTTTCAATGACGATCCAGTCAAACGAGAGTTCGCCCGACGTTCGTCTGGCAGCCAGATCCTGCAAGCCGCGCACCAGATCCGCATTGATCGTGCAGCAGACACAGCCATTGGTTAGCTCGATAATTCCGCCGCTATTCCGGGATATGAGCTGGCTGTCGATATTGACGGCACCGAATTCGTTTTCGACGACGGCGAAACGCAAACCATCCGCGTTGTTAAGCAACTGATTGAGAACGGTCGTCTTGCCGGCGCCAAGAAAGCCGGAGAGCAGGGTGACCGGGAGTGGTGCGGGTACAGTCTGGTTCATGAGCATGTTCAATAAAAAATTGGCGGAGAAGAGGGCACTTGCAACACCCTATTCTTCGCCGTGTCACCTGATTGCTCAGGTGCTGATAATGGCAGGCTTAACAACAGCCGCCGGAGCGGCCTGATCCATAACGCGCTTCCTGACGTTCCCGGAAAAACTCGATTTCTGTCATGTAGGGCAAATCAGGATGCGTTGCACGCATGTGTGTAACGTAGGTTTCGTAGTCGGGCAGGCCGACCATCATTTTGGCGGCCTGCCCGAGATACTTGCCGAACTTTGATAGATCATTGAACAAAATGTCAGGCTTTCACTGCCGGCATCGCTTCGTAGGGCAACTCACAGCTCGTCGGTTTGTTCTCATTTGAGGCTTTCATACAAGCAATGATGGTGTAGAACAGAATGCTGACCACAACGAAGATGAAGAACATGCATAGAACAGCGTCCAGATTGTTGTTGAAGACGATCTGTTTCATCTGCTCGACGCTCTTTGCCGGGGCGAGAATCTCACCCTTGTCCAATGCGGCCTGGAACTTGTCGGCCAGAGCAAGGAAGCCGATTTTCGGATTGGCGTGGAAAACCTTCTGCCAGCCGGCGGTCAGCGTACAGATCAGCAGCCAGGTGGCTGGCAGGATCGTGACCCAGGCGTGCTTCTGCCGTTTCATCTTGAACAGAACGACGGTGCACAGCATCAGCGCAACGCCAGCCAGCATCTGGTTGGAAATGCCGAACAGTGGCCACAGGCTATTAATTCCGCCCAAGGGGTCGATCACGCCCTGATAGAGGATGTAGCCCCAGGCGGCAACGCACAGACCGGTGGCGATCAGGTTGGCTGGCCAGGATTTCGTCGATTTGAGCGAAGGAACGAAGGTACCCAGCAAGTCCTGCAGCATGAAGCGACCGGCACGTGTACCCGCATCGCAGGCAGTGAGAATGAACAGAGCTTCAAAGAGAATGGCGAAGTGGTACCAGAACGCCATCATGCCTTGGCCGCCAATCACTTGCGAGAAGATCTGGGCCATGCCCACCGCCAGTGTTGGTGCGCCACCTGCTCGCGAGAGAATGCTGGTTTCACCAACATCTTTCGCCGTTTGAATCAGCACGTCAGGCGTGATCACAAAGCCCCACTGCGAGATGACCTGAGCGGCGTTGATCGCCGTTGTCCCGATAATGGCGGGCGGGCTGTTCATGGCGAAATAGACGCCCGGATCAATAACCGAAGCCGCAACCATCGCCATAATGGCAACGAAGGACTCCATCAGCATGCCACCGTAACCGATCAAGCGGACATTCTTCTCGTTATCGAGCAATTTGGGCGTCGTTCCTGATGAGATCAGCGCATGGAAGCCAGATACCGCACCGCAGGCGATGGTGATGAAAATGAAGGGGAAGAGGCTTCCCGACCAGGCCGGGCCGGTTCCGTCGATGAACTGCGTGACGGCTGGCATGCGCAGATTTGGCGCAACGAAGACGATGGATAGCGCCAGGCAGACAATCGTCCCGATCTTCAAGAAGGTCGACAGATAGTCACGCGGCGCGAGCAGAAGCCATACCGGTAGCACCGAGGCGACAAAGCCGTAGCCGATCAGCATCCAGGTCAGCTGTTTTGCATCAAAAGTGAACATCGGTGCCCACGTCGCACTCTGTGAGACCTGGCCGCCAATGATGATCGAGGCAATCAACAACACGAAACCGATGATTGATATTTCGCCAACGCGTCCGGGACGGATGTAACGGTTATAGACGCCCATGAACATGGCAATCGGGATTGTCGCCGCCACGGTGAATGTTCCCCACGGGCTTGCTGCCAGCGCCTTGACCACGATGAGAGCCAGAACGGCGAGGATGATCACCATGATCATGAAGGCGCCAAACAGGGCGATGATCCCCGGGACAAGGCCCAGTTCCGACTTGATCAGGTCGCCTAGCGAACGGCCATCGCGGCGCGTCGATACGAACAGCACCATGGAATCCTGTACGGCACCGGCCAGAACGACACCGATAATGATCCACAGTGTTCCGGGCAGATAGCCCATCTGTGCCGCAAGCACCGGGCCGACAAGGGGACCGGCGCCGGCAATGGCGGCGAAGTGGTGTCCGAACAAGATATGCTTGTTGGTCGGGACGTAGTCGAGGCCGTCATTGTGACGAACCGCCGGTGTTATGCGTGTCGGGTCGAGCTGCATGACCTTGTCTGCGATGTACAGGCTGTAATACCGGTAAGCAACCAGATAAGTTGAAACCGCCGCGACGACGATCCACAAGGCATTGATTGTCTCGCCCCGGGAAAGTGCCACGGTGCCCAGGGAAAATACCCCGACTGCCGTTAAAAGCCACCAGATGGCATGCTTGGAAACGCTATTCATGACCCCTCCTGAATTAGGTTTTACTCTGATGGCCCATGATTGAATCCTTGCGGCCATCCCTTATCATGGGTCGTCAAGACCTTGGAGCGGCCTGTGGACCCAACGCCTGCAAAAGCGCAGGCTGCAATTTAGCGCTATTGGCGGCGGGATCTTGCGATTTCTGGCGAGCGGTTCCCGGAGGCGGTGAGCGGTGTCCAGCAAGGATCGAGTGGAACGAAAATCTTCAGGCGATCAGCAATTTATCCTTGATTTCGCGCAGATGCCGGCGGCTGACCGGCACTCGCTTGCCACTACGGGTGACGATTTCCGCCGCGCCGTTTTCCAGCAACTCGATTTCGGCGATCTGGTCGAGATTGACGAGATATTGGCGATGGCAGCGCATGAGCCCGGAGCGCTCCTGAAGGAGCTTCAGGGTCAGTTCGGTCACCCCTTGCCGGGTGCTGGCGACGACCTGCACGCCACATGGATCGGTGTGGACATACTCGACTTCATTCAGCGGGATCAATAAAATCCGATTGCGCGCAATACAGGGAATTTGATGCAACACACTGTCGGCTCCAGGAAAGGCTTTGCTCGACGGTCGTGCTCCGGTCCGTAGCCAGTCCAGGGTCTTGGCAAGCCGTTGCGGATCGATGGGCTTAAGAAGGTAGTCCGCCGCGTGTTCTTCAAACGCCTTCAAGGCGTGTTCATCGTAAGCTGTGACAAAGACAATATGTGGCAGGGCGCTCGGCTCGATCATGCCGACCATTTCCAGTCCGCTCACGCGCGGCATCTGGATATCGAGAAACACCACATCCGGCCGTAAACGATGAATTGCTGAAAGGCCTTCGATGGCATTGGAGCATTCACCAACCACCTCAATGTCGGGCGCTTCAGCCAGAAGAGCTTTCAACTCGTCGCGCGACGGGGCTTCATCATCAATGATCAGAGCAGTCAACATGGGCTAAGTTCTTCTTCAACCGGCAAGCGTATGGCGACCCGTGTCCAGCTCTCTGGCTGGCAACTCACGTCGATACCGTAGGCTGCGCCATAACGGATCTTGATGCGTCGATCAACCAGATTCATTCCCAGGCCGTCGCTATTGGGTGTGGGCTGGTACAGGCCAGCGCTGTCTTCGACAACAATGGTGAGTACGTCATCCTTTCGTTGCGCGCTGATGGTGATACTGCCCGGTTCAATCATCTGCGAGATGCCATACTTGATGGCATTTTCGACGATGGGTTGCAGCGAGAAAGCCGGTAGCCTCAGATGCAGCAAGTCTTCCGAGACGGCCATTTTTACGTCGAGACGACCGGCAAAGCGTGCCAGTTCTATTTGCAGATAGGCATCCACGTGTTCAATTTCGTCCTTGAGCGAGGCATCATTGCCAACCCGCTTGAGGCTCTTGCGAAAAAAGGTGGATAAGTACTGGACGAGTTGCCGGGCGGCCTCCGGATCGCGGCGGATCACTGCCGCCAGCGTGTTCAAGGCGTTGAACAGGAAATGCGGGTTGATCTGTGCCTGCAGGAGCTTGACTTCCGATTGGGCCAGAAGTCGTTTCTGCTCCTCGATCGTCCCTGCCAGTACCTGGTTGGAGAGCAAACGGGCAATCCCTTCGCCCAACGTGCGGTTGAGTGAAGAGAAGAACTTGCTCTTGGGTTCGTAGAGCTTGATCGTTCCGAACACCCGGTTTTCTTCGCCGCGTAGCGGGATAACCAGCGAAGAGCCCAGTTTGCAGTCTTTGGAGACCGCGCAGGAATAAGTCATGTTCACACCGTCGGCGTAAACGACTTCATTGTTCGCGATGGCGTAAAACGTGTGCGGGGAAGAGATCGGCGTGCCGGGCAAATGGTGATCTGCGCCAACGCCGACAAAGCCGAGCAGTTTTTCGCAATCGGTGATCGCGACGGCACCGACACCGGTTTCTTCACGGATGATGGCCGCCATGCGTGTGCAGTTCTTCTCGTTGAAACCCTGCATCAATACACCGACCGAACGCTCGGCAATACGCAGCGCCTTGGCCGAAAAGGCAATGGAGTACTTCTCCAGCGTTTCCCTCCTGTCGAGAATCAGGCGCATGAACAACGCGGCGCCCACCGAGTTGGTCAGGATCATCGGCAGCGCGATGTGCGCGACAAGACGTGCAGCCTGATCGAAAGGTTTGGCCATCAGCAGCAGAAGGATCATCTGCGTCATTTCAGCAAAGAGCGTGGCGCCGAGCGCGATCATCGGGTGTAGCAATCTGTCGGCACGGTGGCGTTTCAGAAGATAGAGATGCAGGCAACCTCCGATCAGTCCTTCAACGGTTGTAGATACCGCACACGCTGCATCCGTGAAACCGCCGAGTGAATAACGGTGCAAACCGCCGGTGAGTCCGACTGCCAGACCGACCAGCGGCCCGCCCAGAATGCCGCCCAGCACGGCGCCAATGGCACGGGTATTGGCGATTGCCCCTTCAACCTGGAAGCCGAGATAGGTGCCCATGATGCAGAAGGCAGAAAAAACCAGGTAGCAGACGAGTTTGTCGGGCAAACGGACGGTGACCTGCATCAGCGGGGCGAATAATGGGGTTTTGCTCAGCAGGTAAGCAATCACCAGATAGACGCACATCTGCTGCATCAGGCTGCCAATCAACGCAAGGTGATTGATATTCTCAAGCTCAAGCATGGTCGGGCTTCCAGAGTGCGAGTGGCGATGATTTTACGAGCTTGCGCGAAAATGGTGGTGATTTCAATCTGTTCCACTCCACGCGGCGTTGTTCGCGTGAAAAAACCAACGGCGCGGCAGCCCTCGCGTAGGAGCCCAGTTTTACTGGGCGATTGCAGCGGTGGAGTGCAACCGCCCATCGCTCAGCAAAGCTGTTCTCCTACAAAACCCCGTCGCCGCCGGGGACGTTCAGAACCAAATTCCGCAGCGACCAACACTTTCAACGTATCCCCTACCGGCATCCATTTGACCGACAGGGCAGGGCTCGGGGATACTGAAGCTCATATACTGAAACGGACGATGACGATGAACGCCACGCAACAGAGTGATCCCGCTCAAACCCAAGTCGTGGGTGCTTGCCCCCACGACTGCCCGGACACCTGCTCCCTGCAGACTACCGTGGTTGGCGGTGTTGCCATCAAGGTACAAGGCAACCCGGCGCATCCGCACACCGACGGTGTTTTGTGCACCAAAGTGTCACGATATACCGAGCGTGTTTATCATCCGGAGCGCCTTCTGCACCCCCTCAAACGAGTCGGACCCAAGGGTGCGGGCCAGTTCGAGCGCGTAAGCTGGGACACTGCACTGAACGATATCGCCTCCCGGCTGAAAACCATCATCGCATGCGAGCCAAATGGGGCAGAAGCCATTCTGCCCTACAGCTATGGCGGCACCCTCGGCCTGGTGCAGAGCGACAGCATGTCGGCTCGTTTCTTCCATCGCCTGGGCGCATCACTGCTTGATCGTACCGTCTGTGCTTCGGCAGGATGCAAGGGGCTGACATACACCTTGGGCGGCAAGCTTGGAATGCGTGTCGAGTTTTTTGCCGAGTCAAAACTGATCCTGATCTGGGGTAGCAACTCAATCAGCAGTAACCTTCATTTCTGGCGCTACGCTCAGGAAGCCAAGCGCAATGGGGCAAAACTGATCTGCATCGACCCGCGGCGTAGCGAAACGGCTGACAAATGCCACGAACACATCGCGCTGCTGCCTGGCACCGACGGCGCGCTGGTGCTGGCTTTGATGTACGAACTCGTCACCAATGACTGGCTGGATCACGACTATCTGGCGCAGTACACGCTGGGCTGGGATGCCATGCGCGAGCGCGCCCTGCAATGGTCGCCCGAGCGTGCCGCCGTGGTCTGCGGCATCTTGCCTGAGCAGATTCGTTCTCTCGCCAGAGACTATGGCGCTTGTGCGTCGAGTCGCCAACCGACAGCGATCCGCGTGAACTACGGCGTGCAACGCGTACATGGCGGCGGCAACGCGGTACGTCTGATCGCCTCCTTGCCGGCGCTAATCGGCGCCTGGCGCCACCGTGCTGGAGGCGTTCTGCTCACCAGTTCGGGCAATTTCCCCATTGATCATGATGCCTTGGAACGTCCGGACCTGCTGGGCAGCCGGACGCCACGCACGATCAACATGAGTACCATCGGCAACGATCTTTTGAACCCGGACATCAAGGCGCTGATGGTCTACAACAGCAACCCGGTTGCTATTGCGCCCGAGTCGGCCAAGGTAGTGCAGGGCTTTTCGCGAGAGGATCTATTCACCGTAGTACTGGAGCATTTCCAGACCGATACCGCCGACTACGCGGACTATGTCCTGCCTGCCACCACGCAGCTCGAGCATTGGGATGTACATATGAGCTACGGCCATACCGACGTGCTGCTCAATCGTCCGGCTATTGCTCCGCTGGGCGAGGCCAAGCCCAATACCCAGATCTTTCGTGAACTGGCGCAGCGCATGGGGTTTGTAGAGCCGTGTTTTAGCGAGGACGATATGACGCTATGCCGCATGGCGTATGGCGATGCGGTCGATTTTGAAGTGCTTCTGGAGGAGGGCTTTTCAACCCTGAAAACGGAGCCAGCTCCGTTCGCCCAGGGCAATTTCCCGACACCGTCTGGAAAGTGTGAGTTTTTCAGCGAACGACTGGCGGCACTGGGGCAGGACGGCCTGCCTGATCATGTGCCCAACCATGAAACCTTTAACTCGTCGTCCACGTACCCGCTGGCGATGATTTCTCCGCCGGCGCGGAATTTCCTGAATTCCAGCTTCGTCAATGTACAGAGCCTGCAGAGCATGGAGGGCGACCCCATCCTTGAAATGCACGCGAGCGATGCGGCAGCACGGGGAATCCAGAACGGAGCGTATGTGCGGGTTTTCAATCAGCGTGGAGAGCACGTTTGCAAAGTCGCTATCTCAAAACGTGCGCGTTCTGGCGTGGTCAATGGTCTGGGCGTCTGGTGGCGTAAACTGGGTTTGAGTGGCACCAATGTGAATCAACTGACCAGCCAGAACCTGACCGACATGGGAAACGCACCCACGTATTACGATTGTCTGGTTGAGGTTGAAGCGACGCCAGGGCAATAAGGTCTGCTGCTCCGGAACGCCCGTCAATAGGCGATCTTCGGATGGCATGCCGCAAGACCGGCATGCTTATTGGCTTCCAGGGCCGATAGGGCGAAAAGCAGCGTCCTTATTGGTTGTTAGCCTGAATGAGTGGCAGGCAAGGCGACCTTTACTTCCCGGAGTGTGGTGGGCAGTTCGACCCGCCATCACTGCGGGGAACACGGTGGGCTGCATGCATATTGGCGAAACAGCTGCCCAGCGGGCAATCGCGTCCTGGTGGGCACCCATGTTCCAGGGTGCATTGTTGCTGCGTCTGGTCGGTGCGTACCATGGCATGCACCGTTTCGCAGCGGGCAATCTGGGACATTTTGCGGCTCATGGTGTTTCTCCTCGCGAATGTCACACTTTCACTATAGTTGCTGCCATGAGTGCATACAATGTCATAAACTCCAGAACACAACGTAAATTCCGTGGCTCTGCCGGGTTGTGCTAACATTCGTCTCGGCGGGTCTCCCCGCATTGCAGGGTGGTGAACCTGGTCAGGTCC
>JAIFNM010000318.1 GCA_020047725.1 Betaproteobacteria bacterium | reverse complement strand
ACGTTACGGGTGCCATCTCTCTGCCGGAAGGTGTTGAAATGGTCATGCCGGGCGACAACATCCAGATGACGGTCAAGCTGATCAACCCGATTGCCATGGAAGAAGGTCTGCGTTTCGCCATTCGTGAAGGTGGTCGTACCGTCGGCGCCGGCGTCGTCGCCAAGATCATCGAGTAAAGGAAACAAAGACGTTAGAGCGTTCCGGCAACGGAACGCTCTTAGTCTCTGCTGCAGGGGTATAGCTCAACTGGCAGAGCGTCGGTCTCCAAAACCGAAGGTTGGGGGTTCGATTCCCTCTGCCCCTGCCATAACTATAAATTAAGCTGACGAAATGGCCGATAAAATCAAGTTTGCGTTGGCGCTGTTGCTTCTTATTGCTGGCGTGGCTGGCTTTTACTTTCTTGCCGAGCAGGCGATGATTCTGCGCGTGCTGGCAGTTCTGGCCGGCGTTGGGGCAGGTGCTGCCGTGGCATGGCAGACAGAGCCGGGGCGCCAGTTCTTTGGCTTCGCCAAGGAAGCGACCAACGAAGCAAAAAAAGTTGTCTGGCCGTCACGCAAGGAAACCCTGCAAACCACGGGTTTGGTGTTCGCCTTCGTTGTTGTCATGGCGATTTTTCTCTGGCTGACTGACAAGAGCCTTGAGTGGGTGCTGTATGACCTGGTTCTTGGATGGAGAAAATCATGAGCAAACGTTGGTATGTGGTTCACGCCTATTCTGGCTTTGAAAAGAGCGTGCAACGAGCCCTTGACGAGCGCATTCAGCGCCAGGGAATGCAGGATGTATTTGGCCGTGTGCTGGTTCCGGTTGAAGAAGTCGTGGAATTGAAGCTCGGACAGAAAAGTATTTCGGAACGCAAGTTCTTCCCTGGCTACGTGCTGGTGGAAATGGAGATGAACGACGAGTCGTGGCATCTCGTAAAAAGCACCCCCAAGGTAACCGGTTTTGTTGGCGGCTCCGCTAACAAGCCGACCCCGATTTCCGAAAAGGAAGTCGAAAAAATTATGCAGCAGATGCAGGACGGTGTCGAGAAACCACGTCCCAAGGTGCTGTTTGAGCCGGGCGAAATAGTTCGAGTCAAAGAAGGGCCATTTACCGATTTTCATGGTTCGGTTGAGCACGTCAATTACGAAAAAAATCGCCTTCGTGTGTCGGTGACCATTTTTGGTCGTGCTACACCGGTGGAGTTGGAATTCGGCCAAGTAGAAAAAGCCTGATTCAGCTTTGATCGCGGCGCGTTGTTTTACAAGGCGCCAGTAAGTGCGGCCTCCGGGTCGCGTTTGTCGTTGGGGAGCGCCATGAAAAGCGCGTTTGAACCCGTTTAAAGGAGTAATACCGTGGCAAAGAAAATTGTCGGCTTTATCAAGCTGCAAGTGCCGGCTGGCAAGGCTAACCCCTCGCCCCCGATCGGTCCAGCGCTAGGTCAGCGCGGCCTCAATATCATGGAATTCTGCAAGGCGTTCAACGCTCAGACGCAGGGCTTGGAGCCCGGTCTGCCGATTCCGGTGGTGATCACCGCTTTTGCGGACAAGAGCTTCACCTTCATCATGAAGACGCCGCCGGCAACCATTCTGATCAAGAAGGCGGCCGGAATTCAAAAGGGTAGTCCGAAGCCACATACCGACAAGGTTGGCAAGCTGACGCGAGCCCAATGCGAAGCCATCGCGACGCAAAAAATGCCCGATCTGACGGCCGCCGATATGGATGCTGCAGTGCGTACGATCGCTGGCAGCGCCCGTTCGATGGGCATTACCGTGGAGGGCCTATAACATGTCAACTCTGAGCAAACGCCAGAAGGCGATGCAGGGCAAAGTGGACCACAACAAGAGCTACGCTGTCGGCGAAGCGCTGAAACTGGCCAAGGAATTTGCGACTGCCAAGTTTGACGAGTCGATTGACGTTGCTGTCAGTCTGGGTATTGATGCACGTAAATCGGACCAATTGGTTCGTGGTTCCGTCGTCTTGCCAGCTGGTACAGGCAAGACAGTGCGTGTTGCTGTCTTCGCGCAGGGCGAAAAAGCTGAAGCCGCCCGGGCTGCTGGTGCCGATATCGTCGGCTTTGAGGACCTCGCGGCGGACATCAAGGCTGGCAACATGAATTTCGACGTCGTTATCGCCACGCCGGATGCCATGCGCGTTGTGGGTCAACTCGGTCAGATTCTGGGTCCGCGTGGCCTGATGCCGAACCCGAAGGTTGGCACCGTGACCATGGATGTGGTTACCGGGGTCAAGAACGCCAAGGCTGGTCAGGTTCAGTACCGTACCGACAAGGGTGGCATTGTGCATAGCACAATCGGTCGCGCGTCGTTCGATGCTGAAAAGCTCGAGCAGAACCTGAAAGCGCTGATTGATGCGCTGTCCAAAGCCAAACCGGCCAGTTCCAAGGGACAGTACCTGAAGAAAATTGCCGTATCCAGTACCATGGGTCCTGGCGTGCGCGTCGATTCGTCGACGCTGTAATTGAATGCAAGCAGGGTCGATCAGTTCGGCTCTGCAATAAACTTTGGGCTGTCGGCACGCAGTATCGCCGGCAGATCGTCAAAGACCGCAGGTTCCAGATGGCTGAGCATCGCCAGAAGGTTTAAATGTGCAAGCGGCCGGCGTAGACGGTGAACCCCGAACAAGATTTTTCGGTAGTTGCAAAACTGCCGGTGCTCTTGGTTTAGGTCGCCGTGGGTGCGAAGTGCCCAACCGGGCATTTCGTGTGTTGACTTGATAGGAGGAAGGACCCATGGGTCTCAATCTTGATGAAAAAAAGGCCGTCGTGGCTGAGGTGTCGGCTCAAGTAGCTACTGCCCAGACTATAGTCGTGGCTGAGTACAGCGGTATGGAGGTGGCTCATCTCACCAGGCTGCGCGCTCAAGCTCGGAAATCTGGCGTGTATCTGCGTGTGCTGAAGAATACCCTTGTGCGTCGTGCTGTTGCTGATAGTGCGTTTGCTGGCTTGGCTGAGCAAATGACAGGGCCGTTGATTTACGGTATTTCAGTTGATCCCGTTGCCGCGGCAAAAGTGCTGAATGATTTTGCTAAAACCAATGAGAAGCTGGTTCTGAGGGCGGGTGGATATGCCGGCAAGGTGCTGGACAAAGCCGGTGTGCAAGCACTTGCTTCGATCCCAAGTCGCGAAGAACTGCTCGGCAAGTTGCTGGGTATCATGCAGGCGCCGGTTACTGGTTTTGCTTGTGCCCTTGCTGCATTGGCTAAGCAACGTGAAGAAGCGGTCGCCTGACCGCCCTTTCGTTAGCTCACCGACCACTTTTACACGTATCTAGATTTAGGAGTTTATTGATTATGGCAATTACCAAAGACGACATCCTCGAAGCCGTTGGTTCGATGACTGTTATGGATTTGAACGACTTGGTCAAGGCGTTCGAAGAGAAGTTTGGCGTGTCCGCTGCATCCATGGCCGTTGCTGGCCCGGCTGCTGCTGCGGCTGCTGTTGAAGAGCAGACTGAATTCACTGTCATGCTGACTGGTTTTGGTGAGAAGAAGGTTGAAGTGATCAAGGTTGTTCGCGCCGCTACCGGTCTTGGTTTGAAGGAAGCCAAGGACCTCGTTGATGGTGCACCGAAGCCCGTCAAGGAAGGCGTTTCCAAGGCTGATGCTGAAGCACTCAAGAAGTTGCTTGAGGATGCAGGCGCCAAGGTCGAGATCAAATAGCCTCGGCTTTGTAAGTTGGGCTGGCCGCTATTTAGCTGCCAGCCCTTTTGTGCTTTCCCGGAAACGATATGGTTCTTGCGTCGTTTCTACCGATTTAAAGTGCAGTTTTGTAGCGTGCAAATGCAAGTACGAATGTCGGAGACGAAGTAAGCGAACTGAATCGCTTTGTTGCTGACCAATTGTTCTTATGTTTGTCCGTTGCGAACCGACTCGAGTTTCTCGACTCTTGACGGGATGCGCTAAAGGATTTTGCTTTATGAGTTCGGAGCGACCATGACCTACTCCTACACCGAGAAAAAACGTATCCGCAAGAGTTTCGCTAAGCGCGCCAACGTGCTTGACGTTCCGTTCTTGTTGGCAACGCAGCTGGAATCTTTCACCGCTTTCCTTCAGGCAGCGGTTCCGCCTGCGCAGCGCAAGAGCCAAGGGCTGCAAGCGGCGTTCTCCTCGATTTTTCCGATCATCAGTCACAGCGGCAATGCTAGGCTGGAGTTTGTTAGCTATGCGCTTGCCGAACCTGCTTTTGACGTCAAGGAATGTCAGCAGCGTGGTTTGACCTTTGCTTCAGCCCTGCGCTCGAAGGTTCGCCTGATTATTCTTGATCGCGAGGCTCCCGATACAATCAAGGAGGTCAAGGAGCAGGAAGTCTACATGGGCGAGATTCCGCTTATGACGACGACTGGTTCGTTCGTCATCAACGGTACTGAGCGCGTCATCGTGTCGCAGTTGCACCGGTCTCCCGGTGTCTTCTTTGAACACGATCGTGGCAAGACGCACAGCTCTGGCAAATTGCTTTTCTCTGCACGCGTGATTCCATATCGCGGTTCGTGGCTCGACTTCGAGTTTGACCCGAAGGACATTCTTTTCTTCCGCGTTGACCGTCGGCGCAAGATGCCGGTAACTACGTTGCTCAAGGCTATCGGTTTGACACCGGAGCAAATCCTGAGAGAGTTCTTTGAATTCGATACGTTCCAGATCAGCCGGAAGGGGTTCGAGTTCCATTTGGTTCCGGAACGCTTGCGTGGTGAAGTGGCGCGTTTCGATTTTAACGACAAAGCCGGCAAGGTTATCGTTGCCAAGGATAAGCGAATTACTGGCAAGCACATTCGTGAACTTGATGCTGCAGGAATCAAGCAGATTGCTGTGCCGGAAGATTTCATCATCAGCCGGGTGGTGGCGCAGAACGTTATCGACAGAGAAACTGGCGAAATTCTTGCCAATGCCAATGATGAAATCACTGAGGCGTTGCTGACCAAGCTGATCGAGGCTGGTATTGATACTCTGCAGACCCTGTACATCAATGATCTAGACCGGGGAGGCTTTATCTCCCATACCTTGCGTACGGACGAAACAGTTTCGAAACAAGCTGCGCGCGTGGCTATCTATCGCATGATGCGCCCGGGCGAGCCGCCAACGGAAGAAGCAGTTGAGATTCTTTTCAATGGCTTGTTCTACTCTGACGACCGTTACGACCTTTCCGCTGTTGGCCGGATGAAATTCAACCGCCGTGTCGTCCGTCAAGATGTCGTTGAGCACAAGGTGATGGTAAAGCATGTTCCGGCTAAGCGTGACGCCATTGTTGACGCTATCATCGGAACCGCAGGTGGTTCTGTTGCCGCCGTTGAACTGTTGCTGAGTGAATTGTCCTACGGCATGCGTGCCGTTGCTGAAAATCTGACGCTGGAAGATGCAACAGCGCTTTCGGCTCAACTGAAAGGCCTCGGTGTCAACAGCGAAATTCGTGACCAATTGACCTTGTCGCCGCGCGACATCGTTGAAGTTATCAAAATTCTTGTCGAACTTCGCAATGGTCGTGGCGATATCGATGATATCGATCACCTTGGCAATCGGCGGGTGCGTTCCGTTGGCGAACTAGCCGAAAACCAGTTTCGTGCCGGTCTTGTGCGTGTTGAGCGCGCCGTTAAAGAGCGTCTCTCGCAGGCCGAGTCGGATAACCTAATGCCGCACGATTTGATTAATGCCAAACCGATAAGTGCGGCGGTCAGGGAGTTTTTTGGTTCCAGTCAGCTTTCACAATTCATGGACCAGACTAACCCGCTGTCCGAGATTACGCACAAGCGTCGCGTCTCGGCCCTTGGCCCAGGCGGCTTGACACGCGAGCGTGCCGGGTTTGAAGTGCGTGATGTGCATCCGACTCACTATGGACGCGTTTGCCCGATCGAAACTCCTGAAGGTCCAAACATTGGTCTGATTAACTCGCTGGCGCTTTTTTCCCGTACCAATGAGTACGGATTTCTTGAAACGCCGTATCGAAAAGTTATTGGTAGCAAGGTCACCGATCAGATTGAGTATCTATCGGCTATTGTCGAAGGCGGCTATATCATCGCCCAGGCAAATGCATCACTTGGTGACGACAATTTGCTTAGTGACGATTTGGTGACCTGTCGAGAAAAGGGCGAAACCATTCTTGCCGAACCATCTCGTGTGCAATACATGGACGTTGCGCCAGGACAGATCGTTTCGGTTGCTGCCTCGCTGATTCCCTTCCTTGAGCATGATGATGCGAACCGCGCATTGATGGGTGCCAACATGCAACGTCAGGCGGTTCCTTGTCTGCGACCCGAGAAGCCGGTTGTTGGAACCGGCATCGAGCGGACAGTAGCTGTTGACTCGGGTACTGCAGTGCAGGCGCTGCGAGGCGGTAAGGTCGATTATGTTGACGCTTCCCGTGTTGTTGTTCGCGTGAATGACGATGAAACCGTTGCTGGTGAAGTTGGCGTTGATATTTACAATCTTGTGAAGTACACCCGTTCCAACCAAAACACCAACATTAATCAACGCCCGCTGGTCCGTGTCGGTGACGTCATCGCCCAAGGCGATGTGGTTGCTGACGGTGCTTCGACTGACAAGGGTGAACTGGCGCTTGGCCAGAACATGCTGATCGCGTTCATGCCATGGAACGGTTACAACTTCGAAGATTCGATTCTGATTTCAGAGCGTGTTGTTGCTGAAGATCGCTTTACCTCGATTCACATCGAAGAACTGACGGTCGTTGCGCGAGATACCAAACTCGGCCCTGAAGAAATTACTCGCGATATCGCCTCGCTTGGCGAATCTCAACTATCGCGTCTCGATGAATCGGGTATCGTATATATCGGCGCTGAAGTTGAAGCAGGTGATGTTCTGGTTGGCAAGGTCACGCCAAAGGGCGAAACTCAGCTTACGCCGGAAGAGAAACTCCTTCGGGCAATCTTTGGAGAAAAGGCTTCCGACGTCAAGGATACATCGTTACGCGTACAGTCGGGCATTGCAGGTACGGTTATCGATGTCCAAGTGTTCACCCGAGAGGGAATTGAGCGAGACAAGCGTGCCCAGTCGATCATCGACGACCATTTGCGTGGCTACAAACTCGATCTTGCTGATCAGTTGCGCATCGTTGAGCGCGATGCGTTTGCCCGTGTTGAGCGCTTGATCATCGGCAAGGTTACCAATGGTGGTCCGAAGCGCTTACCCAAAGGTAGTGAGATCACCAAGGGTTACCTCGGTGAAGTCGACGCGCACCATTGGTTCGATATTCGCATGGCTGACGACGAAGTTGCACAGCAACTCGAATCGCTTCGTGAAGGTCTGGAGCAGACACGCAAGGACTTTGACATCGCGTTCGAAGAGAAGCGTAAGAAGCTGACTCAGGGCGACGAATTGCCGCCGGGCGTGCAGAAGATGGTCAAGGTCTATGTGGCAGTTAAGCGTCGTCTGCAGTCAGGCGACAAGATGGCTGGTCGCCACGGTAACAAAGGTGTGGTATCCCGTATCGTGCCCGTTGAGGATATGCCACACATGGCTGATGGACGTCCAGTTGACATTGTGCTGAACCCATTGGGTGTCCCGTCGCGGATGAATGTTGGGCAGGTACTCGAAGTCCACCTTGGTCTTGCGGCCAAGGGCCTTGGCTTCAAGATTGGCGATATGTTGCGTCGACAGGCCAACGTAAAGGAAATGCGCGGTTTCCTTGAGCAGGTTTATAACAGCAACGGGAAGCCTGAGGATCTTGATCAGCTCGACGACAAGGAAATCATGGAGATGGCGGGTAACCTTGAGGCCGGTGTGCCTTTTGCTACGCCAGTTTTCGATGGGGCCAAAGAAGAAGAAATCAAGGACATGCTGAAACTGGCAGGAATGCCGGAATCAGGCCAGATGACCTTGTTTGACGGCCGCACCGGAGAGCAGTTTGAGCGTAAGGTGACGGTGGGTTACATGCACGTGCTCAAGTTGCATCACTTGGTTGATGACAAGATGCACGCTCGTTCGACGGGTCCGTACTCGCTGGTGACTCAACAGCCTCTGGGAGGTAAAGCTCAGTTCGGTGGTCAGCGCTTCGGAGAAATGGAAGTTTGGGCACTAGAAGCTTATGGTGCAGCCTACGTACTGCAGGAAATGCTGACGGTCAAGTCTGATGATGTGAATGGCCGAACCAAGGTGTATGAGAGCATCGTCAAGGGTGACCACAAAATTGAGGCTGGCATGCCGGAATCCTTCAATGTATTGGTCAAAGAAATTCGATCGCTGGCAATCGACATTGATCTTGAGCGGTTTTAAGTTGTTTAGCGACGACGTCTGCGGTTTCGGCCGCAGCAAAGAGAATTTGTATTCTCACCCCGAACGGAGTGAAAGATGAAAGCACTGCTTGATTTGTTTAAACAGGTAACGCAGGAAGAGCAATTCGATGCGATTACCATTGGCCTTGCCTCGCCGGACAAAATTCGGTCGTGGTCTTATGGCGAAGTCAAAAAGCCCGAAACGATCAATTATCGTACCTTTAAGCCGGAACGCGATGGTTTGTTCTGCGCCAAGATTTTTGGCCCGATCAAAGATTACGAATGTCTTTGCGGCAAGTACAAACGTCTCAAGCATCGCGGCGTAATTTGCGAAAAGTGTGGCGTCGAAGTAACTCTGTCCAAGGTGCGCCGCGAGCGTATGGCCCATATTGAACTGGCCTCGCCGGTTGCCCATATCTGGTTCTTGAAGAGCTTGCCGAGCCGTCTCGGAATGGTCCTCGACATGACCCTGCGAGATATTGAGCGTGTGCTCTACTTTGAAGCTTTTGTTGTTTGTGATCCAGGCATGACGCCACTGACACGCGGTCAGTTGCTGACCGAAGATGACTGCCTGGCGAAGGTTGAAGAATACGGCGACGACTTCTACGCCGCGATGGGCGCCGAAGGTATCCGTGAGTTGCTGCGTTCGATAGATCTAGCCAGCGAAGTTGATCGTCTCCGCGCCGAACTTGAAACCACAACGTCGGAAACCAAGAGCAAGAAATTCTCGAAGCGTTTGAAGATTCTCGAAGGCTTCCAGAAATCCGGGATCAAGCC
>JAIFNM010000133.1 GCA_020047725.1 Betaproteobacteria bacterium | reverse complement strand
TGATAAACCCATCGGATTAACTTGGGTCATGACATCGGTAGGGGGAATTGTGATTGGAGCCTGGAAATCCTGCAGCAGCGAGAACAGCGCTGAATGATTACTGAAATTAGGTCAGATCGTTAAACCTGTCACATTCATTCTACCTTGACTCAACTATTCTGCTTCTTTCTTTGAAGAAGGTCTCGAACCGCATTGAGTCGATAACCTTTACTGGATGGTCAATACCATGAACACAGATCAGATCATGCTTTCACCGGCTAAGCGCGCGAGGCGTTGCGTCCTAAAATTGTTAGCCTGTCTAGTCGCCGTGATTGGAGTTTACGCGGGATTTCATTCTGATTTCTGGCTGTTCAAAGGGAGCGGAACGAACATGGCGAGCTCTGGTGTGGCAAAGGAAAAGGAAAACGGTTCATCCTCCTCCTCCAGTTGGCCTGTTGTTGCCCAGAAGGATTCTCATTCTTCTGCGTCAGTTCAGCTATCCATGGCTGGTTCGATTGCGTCGGCCTATCTCGTCACTCCGGGCGCCAAGCAATAGTACGAACTTGTTAAATGCTCCTTTCCACGGGTTAGCTGGCGGAGTTCCCCCATTTTTCGCCTAATTCGCAGGCGGATTCAATTTTCCCTTTTCGCTGAATGGCATACGCCAGTTACCCAGGTTTTATGCACAGGGTTTCAGGTGGGTTCTGGGGAGTATTTGTTCGTGCTTGTCGCGTCTTTCGGGTCGCAATGGTCTCGAAGTCCACAGTCTTTACCGTTTCGTACCGATTCGACCAGGCGTTTCTTCTGAAGATCATCAAGCTTATCGATATTTTCTTCCAAGGCTAAGTTGTGTAGTTTGCTTGGACCATTTACCAATCCTATCGGGCCGGAGGCGTCAATACTCGGCTATAAAGTTGGGATAGATTCGACTATTAACCTGAACTGCTTCCTGGGAAGGTGTTGCAGGTTTTTCTCAATTTGCTTGCTGCCGGGCGCGCAGTTCTTTGTTGCTGCTTCTGTTGATACGAATTCAGAATCTGCCTCAGTTTTTCTGAAAGGGTTGGCCAATACCAAGGGTGTTTCAGCGAGCAGGCTGGACAGAATCAGAAGAATTACTTTCATCTGCTAAGTTTTCGTGTACCGGTCAGATCCGCCGTGAAAGCCACACTCCGGAAATCAAACGGAGCATTTCGGACTCGACGCGCTACTTGGACGGTTTTCTCCCCGGAGCTGCGGGCGGGTAATAGCCGGAGATCCTGCACTGAACCCCCGTGATGGGCTTGCCGTTACTATATTTCGTGACATTGCACTGAGAGATTTCACCTTGGCTGGAGAGTTCGTCAATAGAAAGACGCACCTGCTCAATAGAAATCTTAATGGATGCCGAAATTTCGCTATCAAGCAATTGCCCGTGTTTTTTTAGGTGCTGAAGAACTAAATGAGTCGGCATATTTTTAACCTGTGAAAGTAAAAAGAATCGGTAACGGAGCGAAAGAACTGGGATTACACCTTTTTCACGAACTCTGATTTCAGGGACATGGCACCGATGCCATCAATTTTGCAGTCGATATCATGATCCCCATCAGTCAGGCGAATATTCTTAACTTTGGTGCCGACCTTGACGACTACGGAGGAACCTTTGACCTTCAGATCTTTGATGACCGTAACCGAATCTCCGTCGTTGAGAACGTTCCCTACCGAATCGCGGATCTCATTGGATTTCACCTCAGAACTCTCGGATTGAGTGTCATCGATCAACCATTCATGCGCGCACTCGGGGCAGATGTATGTCGTGCCATCATCGTAGGTGAAGGCAGAGTCGCATAAGGGACAGTCGGGGAGATTGCTCATTGGGTGATCCGGGGATGATTAATACAAACTCAGACGTAACGGGCTATGAAAATTGGCTAAGGGTGGTGTATTCTGGCACCTTGGGTCTGAAATTATGAACAAACCAGTATTTATTGGCGCTTGAAAATGGTCAAACATGAAATGGGCGTGGTTCCCCAAAAGGGAAAGGCCTTGCAAGTCGAAAAACCTGCAAGGCTGGCTCCTCGACCTGGGCTCGAACCAGGGACCTACGGATTAACAGTCCGGCGCTCTACCAACTGAGCTATCGAGGAACAACGAAGCGCGCATTCTAGACACTCACGGACTTTTCGTCAACTTTTTGCCTGAAAATGGACTCAGAAATCATATATACCAAAACGGCCTTCGGTGAAGAGGCGATGCATCAAAGAACCCGAGTCATGCAAAGGAATGTGCGCATGGTCCTCATTCTTGTTGATGGCCAATCAACGGTCGCAGACCTGTCGCTGAAAACCGGTAATCCCCAATTGACTGAGAGTGCTTTGCGTGAGTTGGAAAAAGGGGGGTTCATCGAACTCCAGATTGGACAGGATTCGCTTTGGGAAGAGAGCAAGAAAGTCGCTCAAGAGATACGCGCGGCGGCAATCGATAAGGCACTTCAATTTACTTCGCCAAAAGCAAGGCAGGAGCCGTCGATGGCTGAACCGTCGGCCTCGATGCAGTCCATCTTTCAGGCTCCGTTGCGTAGTGATCTGCCAGTGTCTCAGTTTTCCCTTCCGCCAGCACCTTCGGAAAAAGTTTCTGCAGAGTTCGTTGATCGGGCTGAGGATCAGGCTGAAACGAAGTATCCATTTCCATCGAAATCTCCAGTTCAAAATGAGGCAGAGCTGTCACTTGTGGCGCATGTCAAGGCGTTTTTCCGCAGGGTGAAGGAAAGTAACGGCAGTACCGCTTCGATCAAACCCATACGGCGTGGGCAGCGAACTACGATGGGTTGGCCGGCGAGAATCGGGCTTGGAATTTTTTCAACGTTTGGACTTGTGTTTTTACTGGTTTATTTCTTCCCGTACGACAGCTATTTGCCCGAGGTTGAATCCGTCATTGCCGAGGCTACCGGGCGACCGGTTAAAGTGGGGTCCATGCGGGTCGATATCTACCCCAAGTCGGGTTTGTTTCTTGGCGACGTTCGGTTTGGTGAGGGCAGCGACGAGCTAAACATTGCACAAATCCGTGTTCATCCAACGCTCAACACCCTCATGGCCTCGAAGAAGAATTTTCGTGAGGTCGTGTTGAGCGGTGTGCAACTCCCGGCGGAGCAGGTCGTTGGGTTGCCCGGTGTTTTTCAGTCAATGTTGAAGACTGAATCCGGGATAGGTATTGAGCACATCAGTTTTGAAAGTACCAAAGTCTCTTTTGGCGGCCTCGGCTTTTCGGATATGGAGGGGGAGACGAAGCTGTCTGCGTCGGGTGTTCTTGAGGCTCTAGTGTTGCGAACTCCTGATCGCACCTTGACTCTTCAAATTAAACCGTTGGCCCAGGGTTTGGATGTGTCACTTGAAGGCTTTGGCTGGCGCCCTTCGCAGACTTCGTTGTTCTTGTTCGATTCTGTCAATTTGAAGGGCTCCATTAATAATGGGACCTTAACCATCAGTTCATTGGAATTGCGCCTTTTTGATGGATTGGTTCAGGGTGTTGCGATCCTGCGAGCAGACAGGAACACCAGCATTTCCGGGGACGTGGTGTTCGAGAGAATCAACAGTACTCGATTCGGCAGTGCAATCGGGATTGGCCAGCAATTTGTGGGAGAAGTAAACGGAAAAATGCGGTTTTCAGCAATTGCCGACTCGTGGGCTAATATCTTTTCCGAGATCGGAGCGGATGGGGAGTTCACCATGCATCGAGGAAGCATTCGTGGCGTTGATCTGACCGAGGCTGTTCGACGCGCTTCCGGAACTCCGGTTCAGGGGGGCACTACGCTTTTCGAGCATTTGTCGGGGAAAATCAGGCTGACGCCGACAGGTTACCAGTTTCCGGGCTTAATTCTGAATTCGGGCTTGATGCAGTCTTCTGGCCGTATTGAAGTCAGCAAGGATCTCAAAGTAAGCGGCAGGATGGATCTGCAAATGCGTGGAACGGTCAATCAAACACGTGTCCCGGTCACCATTAGCGGGTCACTGAAAGCACCTGAAGTTCAGGTCGTTAAGGGCTATTGATAGGTGAAGGAAAACACAAGTAATAACGCCGGCAAAAGCCGGCGTTATTACTTCCAGGCGTTCTGAATGGTTCAGAGAACGGTAGCGATTGCGTTAGTTACGTAATCGATGTTCTTGGTGTTCAGTGCCGCAATGCAGATACGACCGGTACTAACGGCATAAACGCCAAACTCGCTTTGCAAGCGAGCGACCTGTTCTACGGAAAGTCCGGTATAGGAGAACATGCCACGCTGTTTTGAAATAAAGGAAAAATCCTGGGTCGTGCCCGTGGCCTTCAGTTTTTGAACCAGGCTACTGCGCATGGCTCGAATACGGTCACGCATGGTAGCCAGTTCTTCTTCCCACATCCGACGCAGTTCCGGATTTGACAATACGGACGCAACCACGGCGCCGCCATGAGTCGGTGGGTTGGAGTAATTGGTACGGATGACGCGCTTGATTTGCGACATTACGCGGGCGGATTCATCCTTCGATGCGGTAACGACGGACAGGGCGCCTACGCGCTCGCCGTAGAGCGAGAAGGATTTGGAGAATGAACTCGAGACGAAAAACTGCAATCCGGACGCAACAAAGAGATTGAGTGCCAGTGCATCCTCTGTAATACCGTCAGCAAAGCCCTGATAGGCCATGTCGATGAAGGGAACGAGTCCGCGTGCGCGAATGACATCAATGGTTTCGCGCCACTGGGCTTCTGTCAGATCGGCGCCGGTCGGGTTATGGCAGCAAGCGTGCAATACGATGATCGACCCGGATGGAAGAGTGTTCAGTGTGGCTTTCATACTATCGAAATTCACGCCACGAGTTGCGGCATCGTAGTAGGGATATGATTCGACTGTGAAACCGGCCGATTCAAACAGGGCGCGGTGGTTTTCCCAACTCGGATCGCTGATGTAAACCGTGGCGGCCGGAAGCAGGCGTTTGAGATAGTCGGCTCCAACCTTGAGGGCGCCAGTGCCGCCCAAGGCTTCGGCGGTTATTACTTGTCCGTTTGCAAGCAGAGGTGATTCCTTGCCAAAGAGCAGCGTTTGCACAGCTTGGTTATAAGCGGCAAGGCCATCAATCGGCTGATAACCGCGTGATGGCATGGCTTCAAGACGGGTTTTTTCGGCGGCCTTGACTGCATTGAGCAGCGGAATCTTGCCGTTATCGTCGAAATAGACGCCGACGCCAAGATTGACTTTCGTCGAGCGGGTGTCCGCGTTGAAGGATTCGTTCAGGCCGAGAATCGGATCGCGTGGAGCCATCTCTACGGTGGCGAAAATTGAGGAGGTCATGGGCGGGTCACTCTGTCAGGTCGGTGTGGTTCGACTTGTTTTGCGATTCAGCATTGCACTTCGCACCACATGTTAATCAACGGATTAGATTCTCCACCGGGGCGTGTCAGTTGAGCAAACCGGCAGCGAACAGCAAAGAATCAACGTAGAATTCTATCATGCAAAATTCACTGAAATCTCCAGAAAATACTTCGTTCGTAAGCTTTGAGGGGAGTCCCTTCCGTCTGCATCAGCCATTTCAGCCGGCTGGTGATCAGCCGGAGGCGATTACCAAGCTGATTGATGGGCTTGAAGACGGACTGTCCTTTCAAACCCTTCTGGGAGTAACCGGTTCTGGCAAGACCTATACCATGGCCAACGTGATCGCCCGAACCGGGCGTCCCGCACTGGTGCTGGCACCGAACAAGACCCTGGCAGCACAGCTGTATTCAGAGTTCCGCGAGTTTTTTCCGGATAATGCGGTCGAGTACTTTGTCTCGTACTATGACTACTATCAGCCGGAAGCCTATGTTCCGGCGCGCGACCTGTTCATTGAAAAGGACTCCGCGATCAATGAGCACATCGAGCAGATGCGGCTGTCGGCGACCAAAAGCCTGCTGGAACGCCGTGATTGCGTCATCGTAGCGACAGTCTCCTGTATCTATGGTATTGGCGACCGCGACGAGTATCACAAGATGATTCTGACCATGCGCGTCGGTGACCAAATGGGACAGCGCGAAGTGATCAAACGTCTCATCGAAATGCAGTACGAGCGTAACGAAATCGATTTTCATCGCGGCACTTTTCGTGTGCGCGGTGATGTCATTGATGTGTTTCCAGCCGAGCATGCGGAACACGCCATCCGTATTTCACTATTCGACGACGAGATTGAGGGCCTGCAACTGTTTGATCCGCTAACCGGGCATCTGCAGGGAAAGTTGTCACGCTTCACGGTATTCCCATCATCGCATTACGTCACGCCGCGCGCCACCGTGCTGCGAGCGGTCGAGGCGATCAAGGATGAGTTGCGCCAACGCATTGAGTTTTTTCAGCGAGAGAACCGCTTGGTCGAGGCGCAGCGCATCGAGCAGCGTACGCGCTTTGATCTGGAAATGCTTGACCAGTTGGGTTTCTGCAAGGGCATCGAAAACTACTCGCGTTATCTTTCAGGGCGTCAATCCGGAGAACCGCCGCCAACCCTGATTGATTATCTTTCGGCCGATGCCTTGATGTTCATCGACGAATCGCACGTTGCGATTCCACAGGTCGGTGCCATGTATAAGGGGGATCGTTCGCGCAAGGAAAACCTGGTCAATTACGGATTCCGGCTTCAGTCGGCACTGGATAATCGACCGCTCAAGTTCGAGGAATATGAAGCTTTGCTGCGGCAGACCATTTTTGTTTCGGCAACACCTTCGGATTACGAGCAAGCACATCAAGGGCAGGTCGTCGAGCAAGTTGTTCGTCCGACCGGTTTGGTTGACCCGGTGATCATCGTCCGCCCGGCTTCAACCCAGATTGACGATCTTTTGTCTGAAATCAGATTGCGTCTGGCACGTGAGGAACGGGTTCTGGTAACAACACTGACCAAGCGAATGTCGGAAGAACTGACCGATTATCTGGGCGAAAACGGGGTACGCGTACGCTACCTGCACTCAGATATCGATACCGTCGAACGGGTCGAAATCATTCGTGATTTGCGTCTGGGCGAGTTTGATGTCTTGGTCGGAATCAACCTGTTGCGCGAAGGTCTCGATATCCCCGAAGTTTCGCTAGTGGCGATTCTCGATGCTGACAAGGAAGGTTTTTTACGCTCCGAGCGTTCGCTGATTCAGACCATCGGCCGTGCGGCGCGCCATCTCAATGGTACCGCCATCCTGTACGCCGATCATGTCACCAACTCGATGCAGCGGGCCATTAGTGAAACCGGACGGCGACGCGACAAACAGATTCACTACAATGAAACCCACGGTATTACCCCAAAGGGCGTAACGAAACGCATCAAGGACATTATCGATGGCGTCTACGAATCAGGGAGCGCACATCGTGAACTCAAGGCAGCCCAGGAACAGGCCAGCTACGAGGCAATGAGCGAAAAACAACTGACCCGGGAATTCAAACGCCTGGAAAAGGAAATGACGGATTACGCTAGGAACTTGGAGTTCGAAAAAGCCGCCGCGACGCGCGACCAGTTATTCCACATCAAGGAGCAGTTGTTCGGGGCTGCCAAACACGACGACAGCATTTGAACGAATTCCGTGTCAGGCTGTCCTCTCCTTCCGGGATCTATCGGCGTTTATGGCAGACCGGACTGAATTCAGTGGAAGGCGGGCGAATGATAAGGCTGTTGTTTGTATGCACTGGAAACATCTGCCGTTCACCGACGGCGGAAGGTGTATTCCGTCACATGATGAACGAAGAAAAAATCGATAGCTGGGTTGAAGTCGCTTCTGCAGGTACTCACGGTTATCACATGGGCGAAGCACCGGATCCGCGTGCGCAACAGGCGGCAACTCGCCGCGGCTACGATCTTTCCAGGATTCGTGCGCGAAAGGTTGTCCCACAGGATCTCGAGTACTTTGACTTGATTCTTGCCATGGATCGCAACGCTCTTGAGTCACTTCGACTTATTTGTTCTACGGAGCGGCTGGGGCGGCTCGGTTTGTTCATGGATTATTCGACTGCTTTTGACGAAGATGAGGTACCTGATCCCTATTATGGCTCGGGTCAGGGCTTTGACTTGGTTCTTGACATGGTCGAGGACGCCAGTCGTGGACTGATAGGCAGGGTCAAGAAGCATTCTTCTGACTTGTTGTCAAGAACAGGTAAATAGGCGAGAGAAAAACAAACGGGGCGCAATGCGCCCCGTTTGTTTTTCTACAAGTCAGTCAGATCGTTCAATCGTGCCTAGCCGTTTCAACCATCACCAAGGGTTCATCCGGAAGCTTGACTGTCGTCGGACGCTTACGTCGTGGACGCGGCGCTTCGATTTCCACGAGCTCAGGTTGCCAGGCATTGACTTTGTCACCACTGGTTTCCACCATGACAAGGCCGCTGGCCTCGATTGCCTTCTCGATGTCAAACAGAGGTGTCGGCACCGGAACTGGCGTTGGTTCAACGATAGCGGCTTGAGCCGAGCTTGCATTACCCGGCTCAAGCGGTTCTTGTGATACAGCGACGAGCGGCTCGGAAACAACTTCGACCACCGTCGTCTCAATCTCGATTGACTCGGTTTTGATCTCAACCGGCAATTCGATAGCGACAACCGGTTCCACTGCCGGAGCGGGTGTCTGTTCTGCTTCAGTCCTGACAGGAGCTGCAATGGTTGCCGGTTCTTCCGAGGCTTCGACCCAAAGCGGCATAGTTGTTTCAACCGACACCGCGTCTTCTGCTGTTGCGACGAGTGGCAGTAGTTCTTCGCCTGCCTGAATCTCGATCTGGTTTTCGTTCCGCTCACCTCGGTCACGACGTCCACCACGGCGACCACGGCGACGTGCTCCACCACCAATGCCGTCTTCAGCAACTTTCTCTGGGGCTTCAACATTCGCGGGAATGCTTTTCTCTTCGACAACCGGTGCGATCACCGTCTGGTCCTTGCGCTCCGGACGTGGTTCGCCACGTTGGCGACGAGGTTCGCGTGTTTCCTTGGGGTCGCGAAGTTTCTGGTTTTCGTCGCGCACCGGGGACTGAGCCGGGCGGGGCTCGCGATTCGTTTCGCGACTGGGGCGTGGTTCACGCACCTCGCGTTCTTCGTCGCTTCGTTTGTTGCGTCCACCGCGCCGTCCGTCGCGTTGCCCATCACGTTGTCCGTCACGCTGAGGACGGGGCTTTCTTTCCGGTTTCGGTGCTGCTATGGGCTCTACAGGTGTGCCACGGAACCACCCAAGAATCTTGGCAATAAGACCTTTATCTACTTTTTCCTCGGTGTTCCTGGATTTTTCGGCAACAATCGGGGCTGGCTGAGACGCCGTGATGCCCTTGATTGCTGCTTCCTGGCGCGGCGCTTTAGCCTCTGCCGCTGCGGAAGCCTGCTTGTCAGCGTCTTCCGACGGCACATCGACCATCTTGTAGGAAGGTTGTTGCAAGTCGTCCTGATTCATCTCGTCATGACGCAGGCGTGTAATGCTGTGCTGCGGTGTCTCAAGATGAACGTTGGGGATCAGCAGGATATTGACCTTGTGCCGCAATTCGATGGCATGGATATCCGGACGTTTTTCGTTTAGCAGGAAGGTTGCGACATCGACTGGCACCTGCGTATGCACGGCGGCGGTGTTGTCCTTCATGGCTTCCTCTTCGAGGATGCGCAGAATGTGCAATGCAGCCGACTCGGCACTGCGAATGTGACCGGTACCCGTACAGCGCGGGCAGGGGATATAGCTTGTTTCGGCAAGTGCCGGGCGTAGGCGCTGACGTGACAGCTCCATCAGGCCGAAACGGCTGATTTTCCCTGTTTGCACACGAGCACGATCAAGGCGCAATCCGTCACGCAGACGGTTTTCAACTTCGCGCTGATTACGCTGGCTCTCCATGTCGATGAAGTCGATGATGATCAGGCCACCCAAGTCGCGCAGACGCAACTGGCGGGCAACTTCTTCAGCCGCTTCCAAATTTGTCTTGAATGCCGTTTCTTCGATGTCTGCGCCCCGTGTTGAGCGACCCGAATTGACGTCAACTGAAACCAGCGCTTCGGTGTGGTCGATGACGATGGCGCCGCCCGAGGGGAGGGTTACCTGGCGAGAGTAGGCCGACTCGATCTGGTGTTCGATCTGGAAGCGCGAAAAGAGCGGCACATCATCGCGGTAACGCTTGATGCGGTTGACGGTTGCGGGCATGACATGCGCCATAAACTGGCTGGCTTGCTCGAAAACGTCATCGGTATCGATCAGAATTTCGCCAATATCGGGCTGAAAGTAGTCACGAATGGCGCGAATGACCAGACTGCCTTCTTGATAAATCAGGAAGGCGCCCTTTTGCTGATTTGCGGCGCCGTCAATGGCTTTCCACAATTGCATCAGGTAATTAAGATCCCACTGTAGTTCTTCTTCGTTGCGGCCGATGGCGGCGGTGCGGGCAATCAGACTCATGCCCTGCGGCACTTGCAACTGGTCCATCACGTCCCGCAATTCAGCACGCTCGTCACCCTCGACACGGCGCGAAACACCGCCGCCTCGCGGATTGTTGGGCATCAGAACGAGATAACGGCCGGCCAGGCTGACGAAGGTCGTCAGTGCGGCGCCTTTGTTACCGCGTTCGTCCTTGTCGACCTGAACGATCAGTTCCTGGCCTTCGCGTAGCGCTTCCTTGATGGTCGCACGATTGGCTTCGACGCCCGGCTGGAAATAGCTGCGGGAGATTTCCTTGAAGGGAAGGAAGCCGTGGCGCTCGGCGCCGTAGTCAACAAAAGCGGCTTCGAGACTGGGCTCAATGCGAGTAATTACCGCCTTGTAGATATTGCTTTTCTTTTGTTCCTTGGCGGCCGATTCAATGTCTAGATCAACAAGTTTCTGACCATCAACAATGGCAACACGAAGTTCTTCGGCCTGTGTCGCGTTAAAGAGCATGCGTTTCATTTTATGGGCTCCCGCGCGCAAATACGGGGGGAGCGCCTTGTGCAGGCAGCGACGGATTAGTTGTGGGTGGGCTGCTTCATGGGCGTTCCGGTGAGGCAACTAAAAAGACAACTCGCTGAATAATTTTTCTTCAAACCCTGATAAATCAAGGCTCGGGAATCTGCTTGGGGCGATCCGTACGTGCTAGGCGCGCGCAAATCAAGTAGTATCGCTACTTTTGGTGAGCGTACTTAACCAGGTGATTTGCGCGGTTTGATCTTGCACAGGTC
>JAIFNM010000112.1 GCA_020047725.1 Betaproteobacteria bacterium | reverse complement strand
GAACCCGCCTGAGGCCGCATCAATAGGGACGTTCCAAGGCAAGCTGCGATAATACAGCGATAAGAATCGAATCTCACGCTTACCGTCACAACGCGAATGTAGCTGAAATGCCTTGTTACATCTCCAGGTCAACATTTCCAGGAGGTAACCTTTGATGCCTTATGAACAAGCCAAAACGAGAGCGCAGATAAAAATAGTGTTATTTCCTGAAGGCAGGTACGCAAAAATACGCTTTCAGTGCGGCGACAAACACGTCGATGTCTGACCGCGACACGTCCATGTGTGTCACGAATCGGCTCGAATACAGCATCTGTGTCAGGATGCCACGCTCCTTTAGCCAAGCTTCGAGTTGTTGACAATGCTCAAGCGGAATCTGCGCGAAGACCATGTTCGTCGCTTGCGACTGGACAGTCACCTCCTCAATCTGCGCGAGGGCGGACGCGAGATGGGCCGCATTCTCGTGATCTTCGGCAAGACGTACCACGTTGTGGTCGAGCGCATAGTGGCACGCCGCGGCTAGAACGCCTGCCTGGCGCATGCCGCCGCCCAGAACTTTGCGCCAGCGGTGAGCGACCTCAATGAGCGCCTTGCTGCCCACCAGCACCGAGCCTACGGGCGCCCCCAAACCCTTGGAGAAGCAGATTGAAATCGACTCGAAGGGCGCGCACAGTTCTGCTACAGGCTGCCCGGATGCAACCGCCGCATTGAAGACACGTGCTCCGTCCAGGTGGGTTGCGAGTCCCCATTTTCGTGCGAGATTGGTCGCATCAGTGACATACTGGACTGGCAGAACCTTGCCGCCGATGGTGTTCTCCAGCGCGAGGAGGCGAGTACGCGCAAAGTGGTCATCAATCGGCTTGATCGCCGCAGCAACCTTGTCCAGCGGCAACGAGCCGTCCGGTGCATTCTCGATGGGCTGCGGCTGGATGCTGCCCAGTACGGCAGCGCCACCCCCTTCGTACTTGTAGGTGTGCGCGAGTTGCCCAACAATGTATTCATCGCCACGCGCGCAATGCGCCATTAACGCAGCGAGGTTGGATTGAGTGCCGCTGGGAAAGAATAAGCCTGCTTCCTTGCCCGTGCGCTCTGCAAGAGCGTCTTGCAGACGCTTGATGGTCGGGTCATCTCCCCAAACGTCATCACCCACCTCGGCCTCTGTCATTGCCGCGAGCATTCCGTGGCCTGGACGCGTTACCGTGTCGCTACGCAGATCGATCATGTGATCATTCATGACATTTCTCTTTGGTAATTCATTTTTTCTGTTCGTTGTTGCAAGTGTCCGAATATGAGCTATACGCACCTCACCCACGACGAACGTTACCAGAATGTCGTGCCGACAACCGGCGTGTAATCAATGATCGGTTCTGGTGTTGCATCAAGAAAGCTGCGCAAGTTAGTCAGTTGCCGATGGCGCTCGGCATTGGCCAGCAAGCCGGATTGGCGAATGCGATGGAAGCTGCTGGGGAGTATGCGCAGGAGAAGACGTCACATGAACTCCTCGGGTGCTGTAAAAGTACGGTCCACATAGACAATCCCTGTTCCGTAGATCGTCTTACCTCTCGAACCGCTACACGAGTATCGCGGATCAATACATAAGGTGGCGTGTGAACGGCCGAAACGTCTGCTTGCCATCAGGATTACCATCATTTCACATCAAATTAGTTGATTGATTGTTCAGTATTTACTCTACACACTGCTTTAGCGCACTGATATCGAGTGACTTAGTTGCTCATCAACAAAGGGTCAATCAACCTGATATCGCTAATCCATGTAATTGATACAGCATAAATACCTGAGGCCAAGCATGAGCGCTATTGCGGTCAGAGCTAAAGACTTGGTCGGCTTGTTGAACTCCGGAGATGTCAAGTATGTTCAGTTTATATGGAGAAAAACGGACTCGGCGCGAATTGGCGAGGCTTACCGGGAGTTTCGGGCAGTTCGCGGGGGTTCAGCTTTACACCCTTGCCGAAGGTGTTGAACGCGGAATTCGCTGCCTCGAGTTCCGAACCGGCACAGGGCTCATTTTCAAGGTGTTGGTGGATCGCGCGTTTGACATCGGAGCTTGCGAATACAAAGGAGCAGCGATCGGTTGGCATTCCCCAACGGGATTTCGTCACCCTTCACTTCACGAGCACAACGACGAGGGCGGGTTGTCGTGGCTCCGCTCGTTTTCCGGTTTGATGGTTACCTGCGGGCTTGACCATACTCTTTTTATGGACAAGGATCCCGCTGATCATTATCACTATGAGCATCGCGCTGTGGTCGATAGCTCCATTCACGGTCGTATTGCAAACACCCCGGGGCGGCTCGTGGGCTACGGGGAAAGATGGGACGGTGATGAATGCGTGCTTTGGTGCGAAGGCATAGTTCAGCAGTCGACTGTATTCGGAGAAGACCTGCATCTTCTTCGTCGAATTGAGGCTCGTGTGGGCAGCAATGAGATTACTTTGCATGACCGGGTCGTCAATCATGGCTTTTATCGAACACCTCACATGCTCATGTATCACATCAATGTCGGCTATCCGGTTCTGGACAAAGGAAGCCAGTATCTGGCACCAGTTCGACACACTATCTGGGCTTCCCACGAATCGCGCTTACGTGAACAGAGCGTTGGTTACTTCACCCAGTCCGCGCCACAAATCGACTTTCGTGAACAAGTGTTCGAACATAGTCTTCAGGCTGATCAAGATGGTAAAGTGCCAATCGCTCTGGTGAACCCCAATTTTGACTGTGGGCGGGGGGTCGGACTAATGGTTGAAGTCAACAGCAAAGAATTCCCATGCCATTTTCAATGGCAAAACTATCAGCAGGGAATGTATGCGATGGGAATCGAACCAAGCACAAACCATGTCCTTGGCAAGCCTTTTGCAAAATCACGTAATGAACTGATTTGGCTGGAACACGCTGAGGAGCGCAGCTACACAACTCGATTTAAGGTGCTAGACGGACAGGATGAGATTCATGCCTTGAAAGAGCGTATCAATGGAATTTGCAAACAGTCTGAAGACGAATACCCTGGCCTCTCTGGTCTGTGGGATGGTTAATCCTTAGAAACACCAAAAATATGCCGCCAATCGACAACGGCCCAAGCAAGGTAGCTAGCAGATCACGAATCGTTGATATTGCTCGAGAAGCTGGTGTATCCACAGCGACCGTTGATCGGGTGCTGCATCAGCGCAATTGTGTCTGCCACACTACAACACAGCGAGTCCTTCGAGTAGCCCTCGAGTTAGGCTACCTGGAGGAGAGTTCTCCGCTGATAAATATCCGAAAACCTCCAATGAGGCTGGTGTTCTTGTTGCCGGCGGGCACTAATTACTGGATTCGTATGCTCGGCGATTCCGTAGCTATCGTCGAAAAAAACCTGCTTCCATTCAACCTGAAATGCCGTTGTGTCTATATCGAGGGATTCAATCCAGAAGCGTTGGCTCGCGAACTAAGAAAACACGCAGCGCATGCGGATGGTCTTGCGTTTGTTGCGCTAGAGCATCCGTTGGTACGAGAAGCGGTCAATCAGCTTTCCGACAAGGGTCTCCATATCCTGACATTGGTGTCCGATCTGTCGAACTCAAAGCGAGCAGCGTACGTCGGGGTCGACAATCGGGCAGCAGGGCGCACCGCCGGTTTTCTGTTAGGGCGATTTATCGGTGAGCGCAGAGGGAAAATTGCAATGATCGCTGGTAGCCTCAGCTATCGGGGTCATGAAGAACGTGAGATGGGCTTTCACCATATTCAGCAAGAGATGTTTCCTCATTTACACCTAATCGGTGTGCGCGAAGGACTGGACAATCAGCAACGCAACTATGAGCAAACCAAGGGGCTACTTAACCAGAATCCTGACCTGGTGGGCATTTACAATATCGGCGGCGGTTCCGATGGGGTCGCCCGCGCATTAAAAGAAGCGAATCGATCTCAAAAAGTGGTGTTCATAGGGCATGAGATAACACCTGATACGCGTGGCTTCCTGATCGATGGAACAATGGATGCCGTGATTAACCAGAATCAGCAGGTGGAAATAATGAATGCTATGCGTATCTTTGCAAACTTGCGAGAAAACAAAGAACCACTACACGGCATAGAGCCTGTCAGAATTGGTGTGGTGTTGCGGGAGAACCTTCCGTAGGGCGAGGTACAACACGAGGCAGCGCAAAAACGGGCCATCATTTGATCGGCCGGGAATGATGGTGGTAGTCGCTTCCTAACCGAGTATACGTCGGGTATACCTCGAAAAAAGAGGCCGTACGAATACGGCCTCTCCAGGCACCTGCAGACCACCGGAGACCCACCGGAGTAATCCGCAGGAAAAAACGCCTTTAAACTACAGGCCGAGCTGCGCCTTGGTATAGAAGCCGTCTTTGACCAGCAGATCGATGTTCTCTTTGGTAATGTTGATCGGTTCGAGCTGCATCGTGTCGACACCTTCGTTTTTAACCGTCGGATGCGGAAGTGGCTCGCCCTTGATCATGGCAACCGTCATCTTGGCGGATTCCGTAGCAAGCTTATTCAACGACTTGTATACCGTCATCAACTGCGTTCCAGCGATGATTCGCTTACAGGCGGCAAGTTCGGCATCCTGACCGGTGACCGGCACTTTGCCTGCCAGCTTTTGGCCAGCCAGCGCCTGGATGACGCCACCCGCGGTACCATCGTTCGGAGCCAGGAAGCCGTCGATCTTGTTGTTGAACTGGGTCAGCACGTTTTCAGCAATCTTCAGTGCATTGGCAGGCAACCAATCCTGGACAGACTGTTCGCCCAGAATCTTGATGTCGCCCTTCTTGATGTAAGGATCCATTGCTTTCATCGCACCGGCGTTGAACAACTTGGCATTATTGTCGCCCGGATCGCCTTTCAGTACATACACATTGCCCTTGGGCAGTGCCTTCATCAGCGCTTCGCCCTGCATTTGGCCGACCTTCACGTTGTCAAAGGTTACCCATAGATCGACCTCAGGAGTAAGAACAACGCGGTCATAAGAAATGATCTTGATGCCGGCTTTCTTGGCCTCCTTGAAAACGTTGTAAAGAGTTGGCCCATCCTTTGGCACGACGACGATCGCGTCAACTTTCTTGGTGATCAGATTCTCGATCTGCGCTACCTGCTTGGCGCTGTCGCCGTCAGCCGACTGGACGCTGACTTCTGCCCCCAGTGTCTTTGCAGCGGCAATGAAGTAGTCGCGGTCTCGCGCCCAGCGTTCGACGCGCAGGTCATCAATCGAAAAGCCGATAACAGGCTTTTCTTTGGAAGCAAATGCAGGCATCGCCAAAAGCGCGGAGCTAGCGGCAAGTACGGCCAACACGGTACGGCGAACGATAAAACGACCCATCTGTATCCCCTTTGAGAAAAGCCGGGAGTCCGAATGCTCCCAACTAGATTTGCTGCAAACCGCAGCGGTTAGTGTTGCGCTAGACTACAAAAAACGACCTCGTTTATGCCATTTAAGTTAATGAGTATATCGATCAGCAGCAAATCTGTGTTAAGCCGAATCGGCATTGCTTCCTGACAACTGCATCTTAGAACGAGCATTTTTTCAGTCAATCGTGCGGTGTGATGTAATTTGATGTGTTCATTGCTTCAGTGAATGAGGCTAAATTTCGATTGAAGGGAAAGGCTCAATCTCAATAACTGCAGCTAATCCAGATCGGATTACGAATATTCCTTAACACCCTTCAAAGCAGATGTTTCAGGGCGGTTCGAAAACCATCCGACGACTAACGGACTTGCCATTTTTCCAGTCAGATCTGAATAGAGCCGCGCCCGACAGTGAAAAACTACGCTCGTGGGGAGATATGAAGTCGGTAACCAGTGAGATTCCAACCTGAGTTCTGATCGGGAGATAGGCGTGGCCAACAGCAATCATTTTCAATCAGTTTGCTGTCTTGTCGATTTAAAACCTAGTCGATAGCATTTGTCGCAGTGGTATCAGCGCATGAAAAATGATGATGCTGATGAGACGAATGCGGGCAAGTCCCGTTTTGGTTTCGCCAAACAAGCATGACAGCAAACAGTTGGCGGAAGAAATCGAAGCACTAAATGGGAAGAAAAACATGAATTCGCGTGAAAGAGTCCTCGCAACCCTAAATCATCAACAACCGGATCGCGTTCCCGTCGATTTCGGCGGTACTCCGGTCACGGGCATTCACGTCAGCGTGATCGACGGTCTTCGGAAAGAGTTGAAGCTTGACCCGCATCCCGTTCGGGTTTCGGAACCGTACCAGATGCTCGGAGAAGTCGAAGACGATCTGGTGGCAGCCCTCGGTATCGATACAGTTCAGATTTCCGCCCATAAATCCATCTTCGGATACCCGCTGGAGGACTATAAACCGTGGGTTACCCCGTGGGGCCAGACGGTCATGGTTCCAGGCAAGTTCAACTACGTTGTCGACAAAGAAGGTGACATTCTGGTTTTTCCCGAAGGCGATACAAGTGTACCGCCGAGCGGAAAGATGCCGAAATCCAGTTTCTTCTTTGATACGATTATTCGGCAACCCGAGCTTCCCGAGGACGATGACGACCTCAATCCAGAAGACAATCTCGAGGATTTTGGCTTACTGGATGCCGAAGCATTGGACTATTTTCAACGATCCTGTGCAGAAGGCCGAAAAGGCGGCCGCGCGGTTTTGGCCAACATCGGCGGCACGGCCATCGGTGACATCGCAATGGTTCCAGGACCCTTTCTGAAACATCCCAAGGGAATACGTGACATTCAGGAATGGTATATCTCCACAGCAACACGCCAGGACTACTTGCACCAGATCTTTGATCGGCAGACCGAAATCGCGTTGCTTAACCTTCAGGCCGTCAAAAACGTGGCCGGAGATAACATTGATGTCGCTTTCCTTTGTGGCAATGACTTCGGTACTCAGTCAAGCCAGTTCTGTTCGAGAGATACCTTCTCAGAGTTGTATATGCCTTATTACAAAAGGATCACTGGCTGGATTCATCAGAACACCAACTGGAAATGCTTCAAACATAGCTGTGGCGCGATCTTCGGACTGATCGACCTGATGATTGACGCCGGGTTCGACATTCTGAATCCTGTTCAGATTTCGGCAACCGGAATGGATCCCATGGCATTGAAGAACCGCTACGGCAAGGACATTACATTCTGGGGGGGCGGCGTGGATACCCAGAAAGTCCTGCCATTTGGAACTCCAGCCGAGGTCAGAACCCAGGTCTTGCAATTGCTGGAAATATTCTCGAAAGACGGAGGGTATGTTTTCAATACTGTGCACAATACTCAAGCCGGTGTGCCAGTAAAGAATTTTATGGCCATGATTGATGCTGTGCACGAGTTTAACGGAGTTCGCCGCTAGCTCGCTATAGCGCCCTTTCTGGAGCAGCCGCTTGGGGGCGAGCATTTGTATGCGTCCGGCCACAAGACAGTTATTCAGTACGAGCGGCTCTATCGACGTTACCTATCCTGGGTAGCTCAAGCGCAGCCGCTGTACGCTCCTTCACCTAGAAATCCTGAAGAAGGCACTGAAATCGCTATCTGGCAAAGTTCTGTAAGCCAACTTGGCCCAACGGCAATGTAAGCGGCATCGGTCACGAACAGGGCACGGTCGTCATCAAACCGGGTGGTGCCGGCTATGACGCCATGGTCGATCCGGGGCCACGGAACCTGCGAGGGGTAACTCCCATTCGAAGCAGGAACTGGCGATTGAAGTGTGACATTGTTGAAAAACCACATTCGTCTGCGATGACTGAGATTGGTTTGTCCGACTGACGAAGCTTGATACACGCAGCACTGCAACGCACATCGTTGAGATACTGCGTGAATGGCTTGCCTACCTCCTGGCGAAAGAATCGACTGAAGGCCGCCGGTGTAATGTGAGCAATACGAGCAGCGTCGTCAACGCGCAATTCCTGCGCAAGTTGGCGATGAATCCAGCTAATGACACGGTCGATCCGCCGATCAAACAAGCCGTCTGCGCTGTCATTATCTGAGGAACGCATTGAACTGCTCGCGATCTTCGAAAAATCTCCTTCATTGCCCACCAACAATCCGAGTATTTCGACGAATCCAGCCAGGCGCTTTAACGGTGTGGCAGAACGCATGTCATACAGTATCTGGGCGATTGCCGGATGGCTGTCTCCCTCGATTTTCAATCCCAGATTCGACCCCTCTACCAAAGGTCTGGCGCGCACCAATTCCGGGAACGCGTCCGGCGCAATAATCTGTGGAGAAAACTGGATGACCGTGGCCACCGAGGCTTCGCTCTTGGAACTCGGCGGCGTAATCCAGGCGTGCGGAACACCCGCTCCCACCAATACCAGATCGCCGGTCTCGAAAGGCAATGCGCTGTCTCCCAGAAAGCGCAATCCGACACCCTGTTCAATCCAGGTTAGTTCCAGTTGAGGATGCCGATGCAGTTCGCTGCGAAAAGAGTCCGTCTCGTAGCGAAGAAAACGAAAGGACTGACTCGGGTGCGTCACCTTCTCGTAAGCGACCTTCATTTTAACGTCACGCGAATAGTGGTGGTACGAAAACAGTCAAAAGTGGTCATTGGCGTTTAGCTCTGCTGATCTAAGTCGATGAATACTAGGCGTCAGTTTAGTGTACTCAGTTCAAGTAACCAAGAGCGATGAGGTTCCTCTTGAGGCAGTTCGCTCAGGGCATGAAGCAATCGTCTCACGAAGTCACAATTTTAACTCTAGTACTTATTGGACACGATCATGAACGTTGACATCGATTCGCGCTATCCCTTGACCGATGAACAAATCACCGCGTTTCGCGAAAATGGTTTCATCAAACTGCCACATGTGCTTTCACCAGAGGTGATTGACCACTACGGACGTGAGATCACTCGCCTTACGATAGAACTGAACACGCAGACCAAACCGATCGCTGAAAGAGATACCTATGACAAGGCGTTTCTGCAGGTCATGAACCTCTGGCAGTCGAGCATACGGGTGCGCGAGTTTGTGCTTGGCAAGCGCCTTGGCCGAATAGCGGCCGAACTGCTTGAAGTTGATGGGGTACGGCTCTACCACGATCAGTCCTTGTACAAAGAGCCTGGTGGCGGCATGACGCCTGCTCATGCTGATCAGTATTATTGGCCACACGGCAATCGCTTACGCGAACGTCGTAAACCCGCAGAGAAAATCGTTTACGATCAACCGTTTATGACAAGGCCTTGTAAACTCATTGA
>JAIFNM010000116.1 GCA_020047725.1 Betaproteobacteria bacterium | reverse complement strand
CGAGCCACCGGGTCGTCCTTCTTGAGGAAATAGGTCGGAAAGGTCGCGCCGCTGACGATGTAGCGTGATGTATCGAGTACCAGCACATTGCCAAGATCGCGCAAACCCTCCTTGACCAGACGGTAGCGAACCTCGAAGGGAAAAATCGAGCGATCCTCCTTCACCACGAAGACATACAGATTGTCGACCTGCGTGGCGGCTTTTTCCAGCAGATAGCGGTGGCCATTGGTAAAGGGATTGCAATTGACCACGACGGCGCCGTTGATCCCCGGGCGGAGCAGCGCGCGCTTCGATTCAAGCCACTTCCGGAGACCTTTGCCGTACTCGAGCAGCGCCACTTTGTCCTGGCTGGCCAGCAGCGTGAAGTTCAGCGCCTGGAAGGTCGTCGAATACTCGGGTTTGGTAAACACAAACAGCGAGTCGAAGCCGGCGGCAAGACCGGACGAAACGAGCCCGGTCAGGACCTCACCGAGAATTGAGCCGCCCTGGTAGGCTGGATCGACCGCCAGCATCTTCAGAATGTTCCCGGCCCGCGCGCCGACAGCGATGAGCTCGCCGTTTTCGTGGATGCCGACCATCGCGTCGAAACCGGTTTCGAACGAGAGTTCGTTACGTTCGATAAGCTCTCTGGCCGCCTTGAGATCGGAGCTGGAAGTTAATTCAGTAATCACGATGATTACCTTGTCAGTTGAAAGAAAAGATTGATTGTGGAAATTTGGCTAGAGTCTCGGCTGGGGGCTAACGTCATTATCGTTTCCAATGGGATGCTGCATTAGAGTTGAATTATACTTATTTTGGCAAAAGCCAATAAGTGTCGCCCACAAAATAATTGATACAAAGCTAGCTAACGCTACCATCGGTAAGGTCAGGAAACCCAGTTGCCAGTCGATCACGGTGCAATCCCCATGGCCAGACAGAACGGAAGAAATAACGTCTGGCATACTTTGCGTCTGTGCCAAGAACTCCAATCCGGCACCGCAGGAGAGCGCTTGAGTCGTGGCGAGAGAATCCTGGATCTGGATGTGACGGATGGAAACACCGGCTCCGCTTAGTGCGGCCAGTACGATCAAAGAGGGCCATAACCAGACCAAGCGCTTTAATGGGATCCACAAAGCAATTAATGAAAGAACTCCGCAGGCCATCAGGGCAATACGCTGGAAAATGCACAGCGGGCACGGAGATACCAATTCATAGTGCTGAAGGTAGAGCGCAAGGCCGACGCCAACTGCGCAGAAGAAGCTGAGACCTCCATAGGTTGATCGTAAGAACAGAGCAATTTTCTTGCATTGTCCCGCGTTTTCAGCGCATATATTTATGATGACTTTCGTTTCATGAATCTGGCACTGGCCTGGGCGAGCAATCCCGTGGCGCAGCTCAGATCAGCAGAAAGGTGATAAAGATGGTGCCGCTTACTCAGTAAGCGGGCTCGTAACGTCAATAATTTCGAACATGGAGTGGGTTGGAGAAAGCGGATCTTCAAATCCGCAGTCACAGCTTCGACGCCATGATCAAAAAGACAGTGGGTCATCGCCGCATCGAGCAAGGTGCTGATCATTCCACCATGCAAGAAACCTCGGTATCCCTGCCATTTCGGACTCGCCTGAATGAGTGCTTCCACACCGTTTTCATAAGCTCGAAATCGTAGTTCAAGCGAATCGTACTGGCCACACACCATACACTCTTGGTGGCTTGCTGGAATCGGCACGGTTAAGGTATTCAGGTTTCCCTGGTCTCTTGAGTTCATCAGATCCATTAATTGTTCCAAGAGCATGGCTGCCATGAAGCAGCCATGCCGTTTCCGGATTTATTCGCCGCTCTGTGTCTTCAATTCGGTGAGGCGCGCTTGTAGAACCTGGATCTTCGATTGCAGGCGTTCAATGCAGGAACCAACAAAGCTACGATCCTGATTGGCGCCAATGAGTTGAAAGCCGCCGAAACGGCCTTGACAGCCATTGCGTTGTCTCTGGCGACCACCTCGGCCTTGGCCCGGTAGATTGCTGCCGAATTCACATCGGCCTGAACGACGTCCGCTTATATTTCCTTGCCCTTGTGGGCCTGTTCCATCAAAACGTGGCATTCCCTTACTCCTTTAAAAGTGAATCAAAGTCGCAAAACAGGCGCCGACGTCGGCGCCGTCTTTGACCACACGCACCGTGTCCGCAGCCTGGCATGGCATACCGGGCAAGCCCGGCACTGCCATCATGCAAAAAGGTTTGTAAAACCTCATGGGCGTCGCCAGTCAGAAAGGCATGAACTTCAATTCCAAGACCGGTCAGATGCTTAAGAGATACGCGGGACGCTGCCCCACAGAGCAAAACGTTTACTCCATGCTCGTGCAGACGCAGGCATTTTTCTGCCACGCAGACTTTCGGTATGAACAGAAGGATTTCTGAATCATCGTGTTGCACCGGATTGACTAACCGAAATGATTCTGCCACATCAAAAAGTGGGGCAATTCGGCTCCGGTATAAAGGAATTGCTGTTTTCATGGTTCTTGCGTTGATTGCGACACGATGTATAGCGCAATCATCGTGCCATAACGCCATGAACACGGTGGTTGAAAAATACCTATAAATAACAAAACGTTGCTAACGCATGTACTCCTGAGAAATTCAATAGATGTTTGCAATAATGCAATGCCTGCTGGGTTGATTTGCGAAATTGCACGACTCGTGAATAAAGCGTTCTTGTTATCCTTTTATTTCACCCTTTACGATTTGCCGACAATAACAGACGGTGCTAGCATATGCCAAATACGGGGCGGGACGAATCGTTGCTCGCGCAAAATAAAACACACCGGGAGTGAGGGAATGGCGCTCAGTTTCAGTTCTATAGCCGCACAAGAGATGCAGAACTATCTGGCGCAGCGCGGCGGTGGTCTCGGTATCCGTCTTATGGTTCAGACGTCGGAATGCGATGGCATGACCTACAGGCTGGAGTTTGTCGACGAAGCCGATGAGTATGACCTTATGTATGAAAGCCATGGCGCAAAGATTTACATTGACCCTAAATCGCTTGTCTACGTGGATGGCACGGAGATAGGTTATTCATCGGAAGGCGATGAGGGCGGGTTCTCAATAAACAATCCGAATGTCAAAAACCATTGTGGTTGCGGTGAAAGCTTCTACGTCTAGACATATCTCTATGTCAGCAACCCAAATCTTAAAAAAGGAATCTTTTCCATGAGGCGTTTTCTACAGGCATTGGTGCTGGCGTTGTTTGTACTAACTGCTCATGCCAAAGATGTGAGTTTTAACGGTACAAAACCCGCAGTTATCATCGACGTCCGCACCCCGGATGAGTTTTCTGCTGGCCACATAGACGGCGCGATCAATATTCCCGTTGAACAGGTCGGACAGGGCATTCAGTTCATAAAGGGGGTGAAAAAGGATAGTCCTATACTGGTCTATTGCCGTAGTGGTCGCCGCTCTGCCATTGCAAAATCTGCTTTGGAGCAACAAGGCTACAAGCGCATCTTGGATGGCGGTGGGATCGAAGAATTGGCGAAAAATCTCAAGGTCTGTGTCGACAAGACCTGCTGACCAGTGGCCATCATTCTGGCCGCCGAGATCTCGTTGATGACAGGAATAAGTGATGCCTCGGTTGAGATAAGAAGGTTTGTCTCGGTTGCATGGCTCGGATAGCCAGCGTTTCAGGATCCAGCACTCGGGAGACCGAAGCATCGATTGCTTGTTCCCGATGGAATTCGCGATCGTCTGGTTCTTCCTTTACTATTTCAATGAACGCGGAATGGCGTTTTGCGGGCGGCCATAGAAGCATTTTCTCTCCACCGGCCCGCAATGGGTGGCTGCGGGTTACTTGGTGGCTCCTTCTAGTCAATTAGCTCTTTGACATCGCCAGTAGACACACACCGAAGAAAATGAGCAAGGCTCCAGCCAAAGTAGAGCGACTGATTTTTTCCTTTAGAAAAACCACCCCGAATGCCATCGCAAAGAGGATCGATACTTGGCGGATCGGTGTGGCGATGCTGACATAGACCTCCTTGAGCGCCACTCGAAAAAGCATGAATGACAAGTAAAGTGCCAAGCCGCCAAGCAACATTGGTAGCCAGTTCGACAAATCGGCTGGCGTAGGCCGTTTTCTGAACAACAGGGTCACCAGCATGTTCAAGGTCATGAACAGCAGGATGAAGGCGAGGTAGGATGTGCCATGAAACAGGCCGACGCTGGCCTTGTCGAAAATGGCGCCCACCGAGTAAACAAGAGATGCGGCTAACGCCCAGCGTGCTCCAGCGTAATCACCATGCCAGCCAAATGCCTTTTTCAGTTCCTTACAAGAGAAAGTCTTTAGTTTGATACATGCGGCGCCTGCAAAGGTCAGGCTGATGCCGGAAATAGCCTGCCAGCCGATATGCTCCGAGAGGAACAGTCCAGCCCAGATCGGAATCAACACGGGTCCGAGTACCGTTAATGGGTAAAGCGTCGAAATGTCGCCCATCTGGTACGCGGTATTGCAGAACATCTGGTACATCACATAGAAAAGCGCGGCTAGATAGACCAGGGTCAAGTCGCTCCAGGCGACGACGCCAAGTCCACCCTCGCGCCAGATATCCGCCCAGGCAACAAGCGTTGCAATCAGGAAAAACCCAGGCAATAGAAAGGGATCTTTGCCGCTTCTTTTCAGGCGTGCGCTATACAGAGCGTGCATGAACGCCGATCCGACGATCATCAGGAGGTGGTGCAGCTGTATTGGAGCGGTTCTCCGGTTCGATTGACGGAAACGACTGGTTCCGGAAAACGGCGCAGATTCGTCATGCCCCCCGATTTCTTCGTGCCGATGTCAGGGCGGCGCTGGTTAGATAAAAATGATGGCATATGCCACTATTGACAGAGGCGGCACAACAGAACAGTGAGGGCCCTATTCGCGGTTGAATAGTAAAAACATGCTCCAGATGATGATGGACGAGTACAAAATCCCTTTTTATCTATCGGCCCAGCAATCCCCAGGCTTTGATCTTGCGATATAGAGAAGTGGGGTGCATGCCGAGAGCGGCAGCGGTCTTTTTGCGGTTGTAGTCGTTATTCTTGAGCGCGGCGAGAATGACCTCGGATTCAGCCTGTTGGCGAACTCGGGTAGCGAGTCCTGACGAAGGCGTGCTTACCACGTGAAGTTCGTCGGGCAGGTGCTCGATTTCAATGTGGTCTCCACGGCACAGAACGACTGCACGCTCGATTACATTGGCCAGTTGCCGGATATTTCCCGGCCAGTCATGGTTTAGTAGTGTGGCCATTACCTCCGGTGCCATACTCTGCACATCGCGCCCCATATTTTCGTTGCAGCGAGCAAGCAATTCTGCAACGAGCGAAGGAATATCTTCCTGACGGGCGCGCAAAGGCGGGATTTCGAGACGAACAACGTCCAGGCGGTAGAAGAGATCTTCCCGAAATTTCCCGGCTCTCACCAACTCCTGCAAGTTGTGGTGACTGGCCGCAATGATTCGTGCCCGCATGGGTTCCGAGTGTGTACCTCCCAATGGTTCGAATTCGCGTTCCTGCAATACGCGCAGGAGCCGAACCTGCATCGCCGGACTGATCTCGCCAATTTCGTCCAGGAACAAGGTGCCGTCACGCACAAGGGCAAACCGGCCAGGTTTGTCGCGGTCGGCACCGGTAAAGGCGCCCTTTTTGTAACCGAATAATTCGGATTCCAGCAGATGGTCAGGCAGTGCGCCGCAATTGATCGCCACGAAGGGCTTGCTGCGTCGCGGCCCTCCATCGTGGATGGCGTGTGCTATCACTTCCTTACCGGTGCCGGTTTCTCCCTGGATCAGGACAGACGTTGGATTGTCCGCCAGTATCGGCAACAGTGACAAAATCTGTTGCATGGCTGGACTCTGGCTGTTGAGGCCACTGGATCGACTGCGCAATTGACTGCGCAAGGCTTCAATTTCACTCAGGTCGCGGAAGGTTTCAACACCGCCCAACACCTCACCCGTTGGATCGTATAGCACGGCTGCTGAGACGCTGATCGGTACCCGTGAGCCTTCCGTGTCAACAAAATAGCAACGTTGGCTCTGAGCTGGTGCATGTTTGCCCATAGCCGCCCTGATCGGGCAATGGCTTTCGCACAAACTGGAATGCAACACGTCGGCGCACAACTGCCCCAGTGCTTCTTTTCGCAGAAGGCCGGTAATTTCTTCGGCGGCCCGATTGAACGAAGTGATCCTCCAGTTGTGATCAACCGTGAACACACCTTCGGAAAGGCTGTCCAGAATCACCTCGCTAAATGCCGGAACTTGCATGTCAGGTTGGAGAGCAAACCATGGTCGCTTCTGCTTCGACCACTCCACCCTTTGGCAAGCCAACCACCTGCACGGCAGCTCGTGCCGGATAAGGCTCGGCAAAATATTCACCCATGATCTGGTTGAAGCGGGCGAAGTTGGTCATGTCGGTCAGAAAAACGCCAAGGCGGACAATGTCCCCAAGATCGCCGCCCGCTGCCTCACAAACCGCCCGCAGATTGCGGAAGACCTGATGCGTCTGCTCCTCAAATCCTTCGAGCAGGTTGCCGTTGGCGGGTTCCAGTCCTAACTGGCCGGAAAGAAAAACCATGTCGCCAGCGCGGACTGCCTGGGAATAGGTACCGACGGCTTGGGGAGCCTGGTGGGTATGGATGACGTTCTTGTTCATGCTCATTCCTTTCTGTGTTTATTTAGTGATCGCAGGCGTTTCCACCGACCGTCAATGTCCCGGCCATGAAATCCATAACCAGTTTTTCCGGAGTTTCGACGCGAGCGCCGACAGTGACCTGAATTCCTTGAGCAGCGAAAAGATCCTGGGCTCGTTGCCCCATTCCACCGGCAAGAATATGTTTGACACCTCGTTCCGCCAGCCATGGCGGCAACAGTCCCGGTTGATGTGGTGGGGCAAAGATGTCTTCCCGGTTCAGTATTATTTGTTCTTCAGAATCGATGTCAATAAGGGCAAAGGATGCGCAATGTCCGAAGTGTATGGCCAATTTTCCGTTGGCTAGAGGAATCGCAAATCTCATTTTTTGGGCTCCTTGATAGTGGGTGTAGCGGCTCTTGAAACGCAATTCGGCTCACTGAAGTGCGAGTTCTTTCCAGATGTTGCGGATATCTTGTGCACATGGGCAATCGGTTTCGACCACGGCCTGTCCCCGAATCTGGGCCAAGCTAACGGACGGGTCGTAACGGATTCGACCGACAACCCGTGCTCTGGCCTGCCGAGCCAGTTCTTCGATTCTTTCAGCCATATCGACGTTAATGTCCCACTTGTTCACACAAACAGACGTCGGAATGCCGAAATGCCGGGTCAGATCCAGTACGCGCTCCATGTCATGCTCTCCGGAGACGCTGGGTTCAGTGACAATCAAGACGTGGGTTGCGCCGGTAATGGACGCAATCACAGGGCAGCCGATGCCGGGTGGCCCATCAACCAAAATGATCGGGTGATTGCCCTCTTCGGCAAGACGGCGGGCCTGCTGACGAACGGTAGTCACCAGCTTGCCAGAGTTTTCTGCAGCCACACCAAGGCGGGCGTGTACCATCGGGCCGCAGACTGTGTCGGAAATCATCCATTCACCGCAACGGCGTTCGGGGAAGTCAATGACGTCCATTGGACAGATTTTCAAGCAGACGCCGCAGCCTTCGCAGGCCGTTGCGTCAATCCAGTAAGTGTCATGTCCATCTTTCGGCGCGGGCGGCTGGATGGCGTTAAACCGGCATTCGGGCAGGCAAACGCCGCAGTTGCTGCATACCTCCTCCATGATGATCGCCTGATGGCCGCTCATGAAAACGTGGCGTTCGCGGAGGCTAGGGGCGAGCACCAGATGCAGATCGGCCGCATCCACATCGCAGTCGGCTACGACCGGGCGTTCGGCCAGCATGGCAAACGAGGCCGTGATACTGGTCTTGCCAGTTCCACCCTTGCCGCTGATGACGATCAGTTCTTTCATGGTGCAGTTCCTTGGCCGGCTTCGCGCGTGATCGCCTGCCAAAGGCGCTCGAAAAGCACACGGTATTCAGGGAGCGCTTCAACGATCAATTCCCCTTTGGAGTAGGCTTCGGCAATGCGCCGGTCATCCGGGATTTCAAGCAGGACGGGGATATGTTCATCCGCACAGAAGCGATGCACCCGGTCATCGCCGATGCCAACCCGGTTGATGACGACACCAAAGGGAAGCCGCAATTCCCGCACCGTATCAACAGCAAGTTTCAGGTCATGCAGGCCAAAAGGCGTCGGCTCGGTGACCAGCAGGACAAAATCGACACCCCGGAGTGTTGCCACGGCTGGGCAGGCGGTGCCAGGTGGCGCATCGAGAATGGCGGTGACGCCCTTGTCCAACCTGGATTTCACTGAGTTAACCAGAGCGGATGCCAGTGAAACACCGACATCCAGACAGCCACTTTTCAGCGTAATATTTTCGTTAACGAATGTGTTTATGACGCCGATCCGGAAATCTCTTTCACGGATCGCGTCACGAGGGCAAACCAAAGCACATCCACCACAGCCATGGCACAGTTCAGGGAAAACAAGTGGGGCGCTGCAAAACGAAGCGAGTGCATTGAATTGGCAAAACTTCACACAGTCATCGCAAGCATTACAGGCGGTGGCATTTATTTCCGGGACGGCAATGCTGATCTCTTCTTCGCCGATCAGTACACCGCGTAAAAAAAGGTGGGCATTCGGTTCTTCGACGTCGCAGTCAAGAAGCTGCACAGGGGCGCCAAACGCTTTCGCCAGATTGACTGAAATGGTGGTCTTGCCGGTGCCGCCTTTGCCAGAAGCTACTGCGATTATCATGAGCTGCTTCCGCCTCGGTAACCCCGACGTCCCCGTAGCCGTGCCGTTTCCTCATCGACCTCATCTTGCCAGCCATTGCGAGAGGTCTCGATTCGATCGAATTTCGCCGTGTAGGGTTTGATATCGATGAGTGGCGTGCCGTCCAGTATGTCCATTCCATCAAGATGAAGCACATTCCCTTCGCGTCGCACCAATTCAAGCACGCTCAAACCGATGGCATTAGGGCGGCAAGGTGTCCTTGTCGAAAAAATCCCACGTTCGACATCCTGTAGAAACGGCTTGACGATCAGTTTCGGAGATTCTGCCTGGTGAAAATGATAGATCAGATAAATGTGTGAAAACCCATCTAGGTCGCGTAGTCCTTCCTCGAACTCCAGAAATACTATCGCTCGCCCCTTGCAGCCTTTGGCATAGTTTGGCTGAATGGGTATTTCTTGCGCAGAAACATGATCGCTGCGTATTACCCCGATGGGCTTGAAGGTGATAGCGAACTCGCTCATGCCCAATGCCCTTCAATGTTGGCTGCCTTCGCCTCTGTAAGTGTTTCGGCTTGATAGCGCGCAAGAGCCTCTGTTACGGTCGTGGCATCGGTATTGAATACCTTGATTCCGGCGGCTTCAAGCACCCGGAACGCCTTGGGACCACAATGGCCGGTAATGAGCGCTTGGGCACCCGCCTTGGCGATGGTTTGTGCCGCCTGAATGCCAGCGCCCTGGGCCGCATCCAGATTCTGCTTGTTGCTGATGATTTCAATTGCCTGCGTTTGCAGGTCATAGACGAGGAAATTCCGGGCCCGTCCGAAGCTTGGATCAAGCGGAGAATCGAGCTTCTCTCCAAGGGTTGTGAAAGCGAGTTTCATTTATTTCCAGCCTTTCTGGTCTGAAATGAACGTACTTATATTGGCATAAGCCAATTACAATAGCAAGGAAATAAGAGATAAACAGACAGCGATATATTATTTTTTATGTGGCATATGCCATAATGTACAGTCTGCGACTACGGTCAGTTCCAATGCTGCCACCTTGCAGATCGCTGTTAAAGCCGGTTACCTGCCCGGCCAGTTCTATTCAATCGTTTCGGATTCGCAAGAAATTAGGAGCAGCAATGCCTGTCATTACTTTGCCCGATGGGGCGCGACTCAATTTTCCGGCCTCAGTAACAGCATTTGACGTGGCCAAATCTATCGGTGCCGGTCTGGCACGTAGTGCACTAGCGGCTCGAATTGATGGGCGGCTTTGCGATCTTTCCAGCCTAATTTCGCAAGATGCCCATGTGGCATTGATTACGGAGCGCGACCCAGAGGGCTTGGACGTGATGCGCCATTCGTGTGCGCATTTGCTCGCCATGGCTGTCAAGCAGCTTTATCCGGCCGTGCAAGTTACCATCGGTCCAAATGTCGAAGATGGCTTCTATTACGATTTCGCCTTCGAGCGCCCTTTTACTCCCGAGGATCTTGCTCAAATCGAAGTGTGCATGAGGGAGTTGGCTAACGAAGATATTCCCCTGCGGCGCATCGAAATGCCCCGAGAAGAAGCCATCCGGCTGTTTGAGGAACTGGGTGAGACCTACAAATGCGAGATCATTCGCGACCTGCCGAGTGATGCAGTAATCTCGCTTTATCGCCAGGGTGACTTTATTGACCTCTGTCGCGGGCCGCATGTCCCGTCCACCGGCAAGATCAAAGCCTTCAAGCTCATGAAACTGGCCGGTGCCTACTGGCGCGGTGATGCGCGCAACGCCATGCTGCAACGGGTCTATGGCACCTGCTGGCCGAATGAGAAGAGCCTGAACGCTTACCTGACTCGACTGGAGGAGGCCGGCAAGCGTGATCACCGGAAGTTGGGTAGTCAACTCGACCTGTTTCACTTTGATGAATGCGCGCCGGGGTCGATCTTCTGGCACAGCAAGGGGTGGACGGTTTTTCTGCAACTCATTGCCTATATGCGGCAACGGCAACAGGACGCTGGCTATGAAGAGGTCAATACCCCGGATGTAATGGATCGTTCGCTCTGGGAAATTTCCGGGCACTGGGCAAACTATCGCGACCACATGTTCACGACCGAAACGGAAGACGGACGGGTCTTTGCGCTCAAACCGATGAATTGCCCAGGCTCCCTCAGCGTTTTTGCACAGGGAATCAAGAGCTATCGTGATCTGCCGATCCGCATGGCTGAATTCGGCAAGGTTCACCGCTATGAACCGTCTGGATCACTTCACGGCCTGATGCGTGTCCGCCACTTTACCCAGGACGATGCCCATATCTTTTGCACATCGGCGCAGATGCAGCAGGAGTGCGAAACTGTCGTCGAACTGGTCCTCGATATCTATCGGGATTTCGGGTTTGACGATGTGGCGATCAAGCTTTCCACACGACCTGTCAACCGGATCGGTAGCGACGAGGTCTGGGATCAACTGGAAAACGCTCTCTCATCAGCGCTTGGCAACATGGGCATCCCGTATGTGGTGAATCCTGGCGAAGGCGCTTTTTATGGGCCGAAGCTGGAATTTGTGCTGCGCGACGCCATTGGTCGCGACTGGCAGTGTGGTACCTTGCAGGTCGATCTGAATTTGCCCGAACGTTTTGACATCAGCTACATTAACGAATCCGGCGCACGCGTTCGTCCGGTCATGCTGCACCGCGCTTTGTTTGGATCGCTTGAACGCTTTATCGGCATCCTGATCGAACATTACGCAGGTGCTTTCCCAGTCTGGCTGGCACCCGTACAGGTCGCTGTGCTGAATATCACCGATGCTCAGTCTGATTATGCGCAAGAAGTGGTCAGAACGCTGCAAAAAGCGGGTTCTCGGGCAATTACCGATCTGCGCAATGAAAAGGTCGGCTACAAAATTCGTGAGCATACGCTGATGCGCATTCCTTATCTTGTGGTGGTAGGCGATCGGGAAAAAGCGGAGCAGACCGTGTCGGTGCGCGCTGTCAATGGTGACGATCTGGGCAGTATGACTCTGGCCGACTTTTCAGGTATCTTGCAACACAAACCGGATAGCGCCCAGTCTCAGGGGTGATTCAACAGAGGAAAACAGATGGCTCGACCCATGATATGCCGCAAGGTGTCCTGCGACGTGACCGCTAAGTATTTCAAGCCGCAAGGCATTCCAATGCGCTTTCTCGAAGAAATCGCATTGGAGTTGGACGAGATTGAGGCGATCCGCCTAGCCGACCTTGAAGGACTTTACCAAGTCGATGCCGCCGCCAGAATGGGAGTTTCACGTCAAACATTCGGCAATATCATTTCCCGCGCGCATAAAAAGGTGGCCACTGCGCTTCTCGGTGGCAAGGCGCTACGGATCGCCTCTGCCGGCGAAAGTACACAGTGCATTTTGGAGCAGGGCAGTGGTGAGCAGGAAGCTGGCGCAGAAAAGCCCTGAAGCCTTTCTGCGGTGGTCTAAACATCAAGTGTCAGGCATGGCTGTCAGCCCAACTATCAATACGACCGGCCCATCCCAGATGATGAAGAATTCGCGGAGGCGAGTGACGGGAAGAGTTCGCGCAAATTCTCGTTGGCTTGCCGCCGTAACTCAATCTTGGAAAGTCCGATGTCAGGATGAATTCTGATAGGTGCTAAAGAATACACAGTCAAGCTATCACTACGAATGCGCTTGAAAGTCTCGTGAGACTACTCTTTTCAAAATCATTTGCATCGGCCAAAAATTAGAGTATGGTTATATGACAAAAGAACAGTAGATTGATCAACGCTATCGTTCGCACGAATTTGCTAACTTGTGCGCTACATTGATGTCGGGGGATGCTGTGAAAGCGATATCTAGAGTATTCGGGTGGTTGCTTTTTCTAAGCCTTTGTCTTGGTTCCGCCGCGTTTGCCCGAACCACCGATCACAGTACACTTGACGCACTGCAGGGGCCGTTCAAAACTGGCCCGGATGTGACGAAGGCATGCTTGTCCTGCCACAATAAGGCGGGTCACCAGGTTATGAAAAGCGTGCATTGGACATGGGATAAGATCAGTCCGACCACTGGCAAACGCTTAGGCAAGAAGTTCGCCGCCAACAATTTTTGCGGTTCCCCGTTGTCCAATGAACCGCGTTGCACGAGTTGCCATGCTGGTTACGGCTGGAGGGACAATACGTTTGATTTTACACAGCAGGACAATGTGGATTGTCTGGCCTGTCACGATACGACATCAACCTACAAGAAAATTGCTACCGATGCCGGCCATCCCCTCTATGAGCCGCGTGAAATTCCGCCCGGGAGTGGCAAGATTGTTCAGCCACCGAATCTGGCGAAGATCGCCCAGCAGGTTGGCAAACCCGGGCGAAACAATTGTGGAGCCTGCCACTTCAATGGTGGTGGCGGCGACGCCGTCAAACATGGAGATCTTGATTCGTCATTGATCAAGCCCAGCAAATCACTCGATGTACACATGGGTGTTGATGGGCAGAATATGGTCTGTGCCGACTGCCATACTTTCAACGATCATCAGCCATCGGGCAGTCGCTATGCGGTACGCGCAACGGATTCGCACGGCATAGATCTGCCAAAAGATGACCATGATCGGGCGACGTGTGAATCCTGTCATAGCGCTACTCCACACAAAAAGGACAAACTGAACGATCACACCAATCGCGTAGCCTGCCAGAGCTGCCATATCCCGGAGTTCGCTCGTGGGGGCATTGCTACGAAGATGCTTTGGGACTGGTCGACCGGTGGCAAGCGAGGTCCGGATGGCAAGCCGCTGTACATCAATGATGACCACGGACATCTCATCTATTCGGCCGAAAAGGGCGACTTCAAGTATGCCGAGAATGTTCGCCCAGAGTACAAATGGTATAACGGAGTGGTTCATCAAATTGCCATTACCGACAAGATCGATGACAGCAGGATCCTTGAAATAAACCGCGTGGAAGGATCTGCCAGTGATGCCAATGCGCGCATCTGGCCATTCAAGGTCATGCATGGAAAGCAACCTTACGACACGGTTAACAAGACACTTGTCGTCAATCACGTCTTCGGTAAGGACGACACGGCGTTCTGGACAAATTTTGATTACGCGAAGGCGATCCAGGCCGGAATGGACTATGCCGGCTTGCCCTACAGCGGCAAGTTTGGCTTCATCGAAACACGCATGAACTGGTTCATCACGCACATGGTTGCCCCCAAGGAAAAAGCTGTACCTTGTGGTGAGTGCCATACGAAATCAGACGAAGGGCGTTTGGCAGGGCTTACAGATTTCTACATGCCGGGGCGTGATGCCAAACCGTGGCTGGATTTTATCGGCTGGGCGGCTGTGGTCATGGCTATTTTCGGGGGGCTGGCGCACGCGGCGGTCCGGATCACGATTGCACGTCGGAATCGGAGGGCATCATGAGTACTGAACGCGTCATGATCTACAAGCGCTTCGAGCGCTTCTGGCATTGGTCGCAAGCCATCCTGATCATCGGCATGATGATCACCGGGTTCGAAATTCATGGCACCTATAGTCTGCTGGGTTTCGGAAGAGCGGTCGAACTGCATACACTTTTTGCTTGGACTGTGCTGACACTCTGGGCGTTCACGATTGTGTGGCAATTCACGACGGGAGAGTGGCGTCAGTATTTGCCGGGTTTGCGCAATGTCGATGCAATGATCCGCTATTACCTTTACGGTATCTTCCACGGCGGAAAGCATCCATTCAATAAGACTGTTCTGCAGAAGCACAACCCTTTGCAGCGCCTGGCCTACTTGGCGTTCCTAGCGTTGATGGGGCCGATGATCTGGGGGTCAGGACTGTTCTACCTGTTCTATAACCAATGGCCCAGATTTGGGCTGGATGCCTACATTTCTCTCGAGTGGGTTGCTTTCGTTCACGTCGTTGGCGCCTTTACCATCACCACGTTCTTTTTTGTTCACGTGTATTTGACGACCACCGGTCCGACACTACTGACCCATATCCGATCAATGATTACGGGCTACGACGATCACGAGCACTGACTTGTTTGTTGTTGACTGATCTTTCATTTGCGTTTTTCTTCCAAGGAAGTCGTGCCGGCTTATTGAGGGGTTTTCAGTCTACCCCATCAACAAAGCAGGAAGCCACGTACTCAATTCCGGGAATATCGAGATCAGCAGCAATACCAGCACGTTGGCGATCAGGAAGGGTGCCGCACCACGGAAGATGTTGATAATGCTCTGCCCGGAGATGGCCGAGCAGACATTGAGGCACATTCCCACGGGGGGTGTGACTAATCCGACTGCCAGCCCAGTAATCAGTACCGCCCCAAACTGGATTGGTGACACCCCCAGCATCTTTAATGCCGGCAGAAAAATCGGTGTTAATAGCAGAATGGCTGGGCTGACGTCGACAAAGAAGCCGATTGCCAGAATAATCACATCCACTACCAATAGAGCGACCACGGGCGAGAATTGCATCTGCGCAAACAAGAGCCCAACCGCCTCGGTGACGTGTTCAAGCGCCAGTATCCAGGTAAATATTCCGCAAAACGCGATGATGATCATTACGTTGGCACTGCTCAAAATAGCTTCCTTGAACAACGCCGGCAGATCACGCACCGTGATCCCCTTGTAAAAGAACATGCCGACCAACAGTGCATACACCGTTCCGGCAGCCGCTGATTCGGTGGCCGTAGTTATACCGGATACGACCGATCCAACCACGATCAGCGGCATGATCAAAGCTGGAATTCCGTCCGTCGAGCAGCGCTTGATTTCATTCCATGAAAGATCAACATCCTCACAGGGGTATTGGTTCTTGTGCGCCATGAAGAGGGTGATTCCCATCATGAGCGCTCCAACCATCACCCCCGCAATGAGGCTGCCCAGAAAGAGTTTTCCGACTGATTCCGAGGCAACAAAGGCATAGATTACCATCGGGATACTGGGTGGAATGATCATGCCCATGGTCGATGCCGCAGCCACCAGACCGGCCGCCATACGGGGCGGGTAGCCTTTGTTTTGCATGGCTGGAATCATTACCTGGCCGATTGATGCTGCATCGGACACCGAAGAGCCCGAAATGCCGCCGAAAATCATGCTGGCCATCACGCTGACCATGCCGAGCCCGCCGCGCAAACGACCGACGAACATCATGCAGAAATCGATCAACCGGCTTGTCAGACCGCCATGGTTCATCAAATGTCCCATGATGACGAAAAGAGGCAGGGAAATCATCACGGACGAGTCCATGCCAGCGAATACGCGTGCCGGTAGAACAGAAATCAGGTCAGGCTGATGAACAAGGAAATACAGCAGGCCGGATGCACCCATGGAGTAGGCAATGGGCACACCCATCACCATGAAGATGATCAAGCTGAAAATTAGCAATAGCATGGCGTATCCTTCATTTGGCTATGGCAGATCTACACATCAATGAGGATACGATGCGGGTAATGCAGAACAGTATCGTCAGCCCACAACCGATGGGCATCGCAATCTGAACCACCCCTTCAGGAATGTGCAACACGGGATTCTCGCTGCCGCCCACGGCGGCAATCCAGTCAATGCTGTATTTCAGCAGGAAAACATTCAACATCCCGATAATGGCCAGATTCACGACATCCAGCCAGCGTCGAACTTCTGCGGGAAGAAGACTCAAGAACGTATCGACGATGATGTGCTTGCCGCGCGCCACATCGACAGCAGCCCCGAGCGCCGTCGTAAAGATGAACATCATCACCGTGGCTTCGTTGCCGCCAACGATCGTGGTGTTGAAAACGTAGCGCAGTACCACCAGCAAAACCACCAGGGCAAAGATCAGCATGAAGGTGGCGGTCAACAGATGTTCAACCTGGCGCGTGACCCACGCCTCCAGGCGCAGCAACATGTTCTGGCCAGTGCTGGACGAATTGGCAGATTGACTCATGCTCTTTTCACTCCCCTTGGATTATATGAAAACGGCGACGGAGATTGGTCCGTCGCCGTCGATTGCCTGTTGATTATTTGCCAGCCTTAAGTGCGTCCTGGATTTCGGCCTCGGAAAACGTGCCGTCCTTCACATAGGCATCCCACACCGTTTTGACCTTGGCGATAAACTTGGCCCGGTTTTCCGGCGTGACGGTATTGACGGTCATGTTCTTCTTTAGCGTATCCATATAGGTCGCTTCGGATGCCAACCAGTTGGTGTCGCTCCACTCCATGGTGTCCTTCGCCGTTTTGTCAAAGGCGATCTTCAAGTCAGCGGGAAGCGACTGATACCACTTCAGGTTAACCATGAAGGGGTCCGGATGAATCTGGTAGTCCACCACGGAAAGAAATTTCTGCGCTTCAAAGAACTTCATTTCCACGATGTTGGACGGCGGATTCTCCTGACCATCGACGACACCCATCTTCAGCGCCATATAGGTCTCACCATAGGGAATCGATTGTGGGTTGGCGTCTAGCGCCTGCATTGTCTTGACGATGGTCTCGATCGGCGGGGTGCGAATCTTCAGGCCAGCGGCATCTTCCGGCGTATTGATCGGTTTCTTGCTGTTGGTGATTTGACGGAAACCTCCAGCGACACCAGTGGCCGGAATGTAGTAACCGTTTTGTTCCGCATGTTTGCCGATAGCAGCGCCAAAACTGCTGCGCATGGCCTTCAGAACGGAATCAGTATCATTGAACAGGAAGGGAAGGGTATAGATCAGGAATTTCTTGTTGGCCTTGGCAAAGGCGCCACCGCGGGTACCCTGCACACTGCCCATTTTCACCATGTCCGTCAGCTCGGCTTCGTTGCCGAGTGCGCCACCACCGAATACTTCAACCTTGATGCGGCCATTACTGGCTTTTTCCAGGTTCTCCTTGAACATTTCCATTGACTTGTGACGAACGCTTGTCGCCGGTTGGGCGTGAGCAAACTTGAACGTAAAGTCAGCGGCAGATGCCGGCGTGGCAATAACAAGACTTACTGCAACCGCACATGCTGTCTTCAAAAACATTCTGCGCATGATAACTACCTCCCCTTTTCAGATTATTCGGCAAATGCCGCAAACTTTGGTTGTGAATAACAGAGAAAATTACCCGGAATGCCCGGTGTAGCCTGGTTGTTCGCGATACGGCTCAACCTCTACGAATCGGTTCCACGCATTCGGCCATGATGTTCTTGAAGGCCGCCTGCAGGTGATACATGTCATTGCCCAGGATCAGCATGTTTACGCCCTTGGCGATCATGTCACGGGCGTTTTCCTGCGTGGCCGGAACGACCGGGCACATGATGCCTATTCCTTTGGCGCGGGCCCGTGTCTCAATCTTCCGGTAAGCATCGAAGAGCGAAGGGTGATCGATTTTGTAGCCAATCGGCAAGTTGGACGAGAGCGAATAATCGATCGGGCCAAAGTTGATGGCGTCTATACCATCCACTGAAATAATTTCATCCACGTTTTCGGCAAACTCGAAGTCTTCCGCCATCGGGATAATCAGGCTCTCTTCGTTGCTTTTCGTGATGTATTCGGGCCAGCTAAAGCCAGGGCCACCGAAAGCCGCTGCGCGGACATTCGATTCGGCACCGCGCCGTCCGAGCGGCGGGAACTTGGCAGCTCGAACAATCGCTGCGGCTTCATCCCTGGTACGGATATGCGGAATTACCACGCCTTCTGCACCCATCTCCAGAACCTTGCGGATATCCACCTCATTGGTCCCGGTCAAGCGTACTACAGAGGAAATACCGGCTAACCGAGCCGCCATGATCTGGCGTTCCAAGTCAGGTCCGACTCCGATTGAGGTGTGCTCGACATCCAGATAGACAAAGTCGTAACCCCAGTTACCTACAGTTTCAATCACGCTCAACGCGCCAGTAAATATGGCAAAACCAAAGACCGGCCCTTGTTTCATTTTCTGCTTCAGACTCATGGCGTATCTTTCTATGTGGTTACGCGGAAGAAAGAGGATTACCTACCAAGTGGAAAATTCGAACATTGCCTCTAATCTGGCGAGCTTTTTAGTACGGATAAGAGTTTGGTTGGTTTAACTGCATAGTAGGTCGTCTCGTGAATTTATTTATAGACCGACCAGTAAATATTGTCAACGTCAGAGTTGTAAGAGAGGAAAATCGAGAAGATTTTCGATGAATTGCTCATTGTTGCTGATTATGTTCGCAAAAGTATTTGATTTAAAATGTTTAAAATTTAATTTTCACCTTTGGAGGCTACATACCAACTAAGTACGGATTTCAGAGTTGGCGCGTATGTCCATACGTTAATATTATGGAAATCCATACTGTAACTGATCGATATCCATACTTAATGTTCGATCCGACCGGTACTCAAAAGAGGCCGAGGCAACTTGGGCAATCACGCACGATTAATACTTGACTGCTGACATTCAGTCGTGTTTCCATACTTTATTCCATACTTGTTAGAGTTCGATGTCTTCTCTCCCTAAAAATATTCGTATCGGGCGTAACGGGCGGATCGGTATCTTGAAAAAGATTCCGCATGACCTTTGGCAACATCCGCGTTATGTCGGCAAGGCCAAGGTGGTTGAGCGTTCAACCGGATCGGCTGATGAAGAGGAGGGGGTTAAGATCGCCACAGCAATGCTGGCTCTGCTTGAACTTGAGTTTTCCCAGGTGCGTGCTGAACTTGAAAAGATTGAGGCTGGTGAAAAGCATCCCGATGAGGGTAAGTACGACGAGATTCTGATTGCTACTGCCGGTTCAACTGTGCAAGCCAAATCGCCAACTATAGAAAATCAAACCGGCAGAAAAACTGGCGCGGTTCGACAGCGATCACAGGTCGGGGAAGAAACAAGGCGTGACATTATCGGTGCGGCGATGCAGGAATTTGCCGAAAAGGGTTTGAGTGGAGCTCGGGTTGATGAGATCGCGGCGCGAACCCGGACGACGAAGCCGATGATTTATTATCACTTTGGCAGCAAAGAGAAGCTATACGCAACCGTCATTGAAGAAGCCTACGGCGGTGTGCGCAGCAAGGAACAGGGTTTGCATCTTGACGATCTGCCGCCGGAAAGTGCCATGCAACGTTTGGTCGAAGTGACTTTTGACCACCATGCAGCTCATCCCGAACATGTGCGTTTGGTCTGTGTTGAAAACATGGAGCGTGCGCGTCATATCACCGGGCGGCCCTCAATGGTTCAAAGGAACGCCATTGCGATTGAAACCGTTCGCACGCTGCTTGAACGCGGTGAGCGCGACGGCGTATTTCGGCCAGGCATTAATCCCTGGCATCTGCATTTGCTGATCACTTCGTTCTGCTTCATTCGTGTTTCCAACCGCTACACTTGGAACGCCGTCTTTGAAATGGACTTGTGGGAGAAGAATAACGTTGCGCAACAACGACAAATGATCGTTGAGGCGGTACTGCGTTACGTTAAGCCAGAGCCTTGATCTAGCCCTGGAATTTCAAATCATCAGCCACTTGAGGGCCTACTTTTCAACAGCCCGAGTTCATGGATTTGGCCTGCTCGTCCAGGAAGTACTAATTCAGGCCCGAACTCTTGAAGAAGGCGATCCACTACATGTTGTCCCGTGCAATGGCAAGGGATCAGAAAATCTGGCGCACAGTCCGCGATAAACCGCACTGTTTTTTCAAGTCGGTGCTCAGACGCCTGCAGCAGGTGTAAACCGCCGATGATTCCATGTACCCGTTCGATTCCTGAAACCGTGCGGATGTGATTTACGGTATTAACCAGTCCGGCATGACAACAGCCGGTCAAGACAACCAGTCCGGCACTGGTTTCGAACCACATTGCCAGTTCATCGCTAATGCTGTCAGGACGCTGTTTCTCCTCATCGAGAAAGAACGGTCCGCCGGTATCCTCAAATGATGTCAATCGTGGAATCGGTCCGCTTATCCCGATAGATTGGGCCAGATAGTGAGGTACCTGGAGTTCAATACGGCGGTGCATCGGCAAATCGCTTAGTGCGTGCAGCACATCACTTCCAATGCCGATGGCTCGTGGTGCCTGATCCGGGTGGCAACTGAACCGTAGCGTACCCAGTCCACGTCCGGAGAGCACCGGCGCAGTGGCGTTGGCGGCCAGAAAAACGGGGATTCCACCGGTATGGTCATAGTGCCCGTGGCTAAGCACCAGTATGGTCGCCTGGCTCAAATCGACCCCTAGATGGAAGGCATTGCTTTTCAGCGCAATTCCTTGTCCGGTATCGAAAAGAATGCGCTGGTCACCGGCCTCGATCCAGGCAGAAAAGCCGTGTTCCGCGATCAGATCGGACGAACTCTCATTGTCGACCACCAGGGTTATTCGCACGGGGCTATTCATAGTGTTTGGTTCGCTTGTCTTTGTTGTATCGGCCGCCTGTACTTGCCAGTTTCTTTGAGGGTCAGGTAAAGACAGAAAAATGTTGACTGAATAAGCGGTTTAAAACTAGCATATGCTAATAAATAAAGCAATGTGCAAGAGAAAAATATATCGCTTGCCTATTGACTCGTTAACAACTACTTTAGTAAGTGCTTATATACCAAGGAGCTTTCCGTGAGCGAATTTCTACAGGTTGTTTGTCCTTTTTGTGACACCATCAACCGAGTTTCGTCTGATCGTCTGGCTGATCAAGCCGTTTGTGATCAATGCAAGCAACCGCTCTGTACCGGGATTCCCCTTGAACTCACGGCAGACAATTTTGAACGCCATGTTAATGATTCAGATGTGCCGATACTGGTTGATTTCTGGGCTCCTTGGTGTGGTCCGTGTCGCATGATGGCTCCAGTCATTGACGTGGCAGCCAAGACCCTGGAGGCATCCATGCGTGTCGCCAAGCTCAACACCGAGACGGAAGGTCCAATTGCCGCGCGTTTTGCCATTCGCAGTATTCCTACCTTGGTCATCTTCCACCATGGCCGTATCATTTCGCAGCGCAGCGGGGTGATCGATCTGGCTCATTTAATGGAATGGGCAAGGTCGTCCATTTCAACGGTTGAGAGCAGGCCGTAATAGCGCCGACTTCAGCAGGCAATCAGTATTCAATCCCGATCAAGCGTTGATGGAACACCAATGAACAACACCAGCGAACTTCACGGCGAACAGCGCCTTGCGCATTTTCCCGTTTCGATTTTTTCCACCGTAATGGGCCTTACTGGTTTGGCCATTGCCTGGCAAAAAGCGCATACGGCACTGAATGCTCCTGCATTTGTCTGGCAAGGTATTGCCAGTTTCGCAAGCCTGCTTTTCCTCAGCTTGCTGCTGATTTACGGCGTCAAAGTTCTTCGCTACCCTGGCGCCGTCGGTGCTGAGTGGAAGCACCCGGTGCGGGTCAATTTTTTCCCCACCATTTCCATCTGTCTATTGCTCCTAGGCATAGTCTGGCTAGAAACAGCCCCATCGCTTTCGATGCTGCTCTGGGCGGCTGGGACCCTGATTCACTTGGCGTTTACCTTCGCCATTCTCAGCAGTTGGATGTATCACACTCATTACGACATCAAACACGCCAATCCTGCCTGGTTCATCCCGGTGGTTGGCAACCTCTTTGTGCCGATCTGCGGCGTGCAGTTCGCAACGCCCGAACTCGCATGGTTCTTTTTCAGCATCGGCATGATTTTCTGGATTGTGCTGATGACTATCGTCTTCTACCGGATCTTTTTTCATGAACCAATTCCGCCGCGTTTGCTGCCTACCTTGTTCATTCTGTTAGCTCCGCCTGCTGTCGGGTTTATCGCCTATGGCGTGCTGGTACCGCAACTCGACGGCTTTGGCCGCGTACTTTATTACACTGCACTATTTCTGACCCTGTTGCTGGGCAGCAATGTTCTGCGATTTGTCCGTGGTGGATTTTTTCTATCGGCGTGGGCGTACTCATTCCCGTTGGCTGCCATGACCATTGCTTCTTTTGCGATGGCGAAACGATCAGGTCTGGACTTTTTCCACTGGATAGCCGCGATCTTGCTGACTATTGTCAGCCTGATTGTTGTGGTTCTGATCGCCAAGACTCTTGCTGCGGTGCAACGACGCGCGATTTGCGTGCCGGAGTGATCGATGCGGCTGAGTGTTGCTCAAAGAGAGCATGACATGCATGTCCTTCGTAGCTAAATTTGAACGGGCATTTCTGCATGGAACGATGCGTACAAATTGTCAGGTGTCTGAATTACCTATTTCTACCGAAGAACTGATAGTTATAGATGCCAAGTGAACGCGACCACACGTATTGCTCCCGGCAGGGGAAACGAACTAACCAGTATTTAGAGGAGACGGAGATGGAGAACGTTGTTGTAATTGGAGCTAGCAAGAATGAAGAGCGCTACTCGAATAAAGCCATGAAAATGCTCATGGAGTACGGGCATAACCCCATCCCTGTAGCGCCAGCCATAGAGAAGATTCTGGACAAAAAGGTATGTGGAACACCGGCAGAAGTTACTGGCCAGATTGATACAGTGACCATGTATGTTGGCCCGGCGCGCCAGAGTGACATGCTTGACGACATCATCAAGCTTGAGCCCAAGCGAATCATTTTCAATCCAGGAACTGAAAACCCCGCTGAATACCATCGTTTCACGGCGGCAAGCATCGAAGTTGTTGAAGGTTGTACGCTTGTCATGCTCAGAACGAGGCAATTCTGAGTGGATTGAAGAGACATTTAAGGGCGCAGCGAAGTGGTGGCTGGTTTTTTCTATAGGTCAGCGGCCAAACTCGACGAAAATTACACACGGCGTTTGGCTACTTCGCGAGTCGTTTCTCGGATTGTCTGGCTTTGTATTTCGGCTTTGCTGTTTCACTTCAGTGTGGCAATAGAGTTCCAGTCGTTGCATGCCCTTATTTACTGAAGCAGAACGTCACGAAGCCATTGAAGATCCTTGTCCAGCAATTCTGGATCGTGATCACGGATGCCTTTGAACGTCGCGTTCAACTTTCTCTTTCTGAACTCCGCCTCAAGTTCCTGCATCAGCAGGCCGGATTGGTTGAGCAATCCGCCATCCCCGTCATGAACAGCGCAGCCCGGGCTCTGCGGATTCCCGCCAAGGACAGCCAGCAACTCGTAACCCTCGGTACGATAGGTGTCAATGCGATCTGCGACTTCGACGGCGATCTCGCTGCAGCGTTGCCGTCCGCTCGGGGTGTCGAGCGCGTCCCGAATCGATTGTCCCGGCAGGCGCAGCCGTTTGAAACCAAGCGCGGCCATCTCGGGGCACGGCATCTGGAGAATGCCGATATCGAATTCATGACAAAGCCGAAGCAGCTCGAAATTCATCGCTGGAAACCGAGCGGCCCCGGCGTCCCGAGCGTTCTGGTTGAGAATGCAGTCGATGACGGCGACGAAACGGCGGCTTCGCCCGTCATCAGGCGTTCTACGGGATCGTCCTAAGGACTTGGCCCCCCTGATCATATTTTCCAGAAGGGTGGCGGGTTTGGACATGGCGAACCAGGGTCACTTGACAAAAGGAATCGGCGAGTCAACAATAATAGCATATGCTAACAATAACAGTTTGCTGATACCTTAAATGAAAATCTGTCTCCCCGCCAATACCAACCGAGGTTTGCAATCCGAACTCGCCAGCAACTTCAGCGTTGCCCCCTGGCTGTTGGTAGTCGAAAGCGATACCCAGGAAACCCTGGCCATCGACATGAGCGATGACGAGCAACGCAAGACGCCGGTCACCTTCGACATCATCATGTGTCAGGGGATGCCGGAAGAGCTCTATCAGGCGCTGCGTGCCGAGGGCATCTCCATCTATGGCACCCGCTCCAAGAGTGTCGCCGGCGCGCTGGCAGATTTCTGGGAGGATGATCTGCATGATCTGCAGAACTTCTCCTGCTGCAAGGGGCACGAGGCGGCGTGTAATGGCATCGCGGCGTGCCAGGAAAACTGAGAGCAACGGCTATGCGCATTTGTGTTCCTTTGCTGTCCAGCGACATTACCATCCCCGGCGGAAACGACGTGCGGCTGGCAGCGCATTTCGGACTAGCTGACCGGTTTGCCGTGGTCGATAGCGCGAGCGGCGATATCCTGAGTGAATGCGATATCTCCGGCTATTGTCCGGGGCCGTGTCACTGCCCCTTGCCTGATCTTGTCGCTGGCGAAGTCGATGCGTTGGCTGGGCACTCCATGGGCTTCCGATTGATGCAGCTATCCCGTCGCGCCAAATTGCCGGTGCTGGCCGTAAAAGCGCAAACACTGGGCGAACTGCGGCACGAAATGCGTGGCCAGCCGCCGACGCGTCCCATGTCAGCTGGCAAATGCCTAAGCAGCAACAACCGAGACACGACGGGCGGGAAGGCATAGGCCGGGTGCGCCTAGTCATTTTTCGCCCAACCCCGACTAAACCTGAGGACTTATCCAAATGAAAATCTGTCTGCCCGTTGACCAACTCAATGGTCTCAATTCCGAAATCGCCCCCAACTTTCGCGCGGCACCGGCATTGCTGGTGATCGACAGCGATAGCCGTGAATGCATTGGAATCGATGCCCGCTCCGGGGCGTGCCATGCCACGCCGCAATACCTTCATGCCATTGTCTGCGCCGGGGGAATCGGACGGGGAATGTTCAACGGTTTGCGCAGCCGAGGCATCCGGGTTTTCAACACGGACGCTTTGACGGTTGAAGAAGCGCTGGCCGAACTGGCGGCCGGTAGCCTGGTCGAGGTTGAGGAAGTTGAATGTTGCGGCGGCGGCCACCATGGCCAAGGTGAAGTTCACGGTCATGAAGCTGGCCACGAATGCGGCTGCGGCAGTTCAAATGGCGAGACGGCAACAAGTGGTTGTGGCTGCAGTCATCACTGACATCGAGGGTTAGTTTCGCACTTTCGGTGTTTGTTCTATGGGCGGCAAGTCCTTTTACGCCTCCTTTTTCTAAAGCGTTCTTAACCAAGGAGTAGAGCAATGGAAAGTGCACAACAATTCAATTTCCCTCGTCTGAATGAACCGGCGCCTGCCTTTAATGCGAGGACTACGCATGGTGATCGTAGACTTGAGGACTACCGAGGCAAGTGGTTGATTCTCTTTTCCCACCCCGCTGATTTCACACCGGTATGCACGACGGAATTCATCGGTTTCGCCAACGCAGCCCCGAAATTCACTGAAATGGGGTGCGAACTGCTCGGTTTGTCGATCGACAGTCTATTCTCGCACTTGGCCTGGACGCGCAATATCAAGGAAAAGTTCGGCGTTGAAATTCCATTCCCGATCATCGAAGATCTGAAGATGGACGTGGCTCGCGCCTACGGGATGATACATCCTGGCGCAGGGGATACTTCGGCCGTCCGCGCTACGTTCTTCATTGATCCAAACGGTATTTTGCGTGCGATGGTTTATTACCCGATGAGCAATGGGCGTAGCATCAATGAATTTGTCCGTCTGCTCCAGGCTCTTCAAACCTCTGATGCGAATGGGGTCGCCACGCCAGAAAATTGGTGCCCGGGCAAGCCTGTTATCGTGCCTCCGCCCAAGACCGCTGAAGCGGCCGAAAAGCGCGCTTCCGAGGGTTACGATACAGTCGATTGGTACTACTCGACCAAATCGTTGTAATCGACGTGTTCGCTTTCCGCTTCATGTCGGAGGCGATTTGTTGCCGGGCATGGGCGTTGAATTTGATTCTTCACGACGCTCATCGCCTTGTTGTGCCACAACTGGGCGCACGATGGGTGTGGTCCGTTGTATCCAGAACTTGCGGTCTCGTGGCGGATGAAGATTGACGGAGACCAGAGGCGCCGAATCGATACGTCTGAAATCGACGGTCTCTGCATAGACGTATAACATATAAGATAAGTCGAATTTGTCGGAGGTGCCATGCGAGAGTTCACCATTCAATCCTTCTTTGATCCCGACACTTTCACCGCTACCCATGTCGTTTCCGATCCGATCACGCGGCGAGCGGCGATCATTGACAGCGTGCTCGACTATGATCCCAAGTCAGGCCGCACATCACACCGCAGCGCCGACCGGGTCGTCGACTATGTCCAGCAATCGGGATTGACTGTTGATTGGCTGCTGGAAACACATGCTCACGCTGACCACTTCTCAGCTGCTCCTTATCTCAAGGAAAAGCTCGGCGGCGAAACGGGCATCGGTCTTCATATCCGAGACGTCCAGAAAGCGTTCAAGAAGATCTTCAACGCCGCAGACATGAACACGGACGGTTCTGATTT
>JAIFNM010000063.1 GCA_020047725.1 Betaproteobacteria bacterium | reverse complement strand
ATTCAGACTTACCAGAAGAAACTGGAAGAAGCCGAAAACCGTCTGAAAGAATTCAAGCTCAAGAATCTTGCATCGCAAACGTCTGATGGCAAGGATTATTTTGGTCGGATAGGCGATATAAGCGCCTCACTAGAGCGCTCAAAACTTGAGTTGCGCGAGGCAGAGAATTCACGTGATGCCTTAAAACGGCAAATCGTCGGGGAAGAACCGGTTTTGTTGCCCGATGCGCCCGAGTCGACCGCAGGTATATCGATCCCCGAAATCGATGGGCGCATTGACGCCATGAAGCGGAATCTTGACGGCCTGCTGCAGCGCTTTACAGACAAGCACCCTGATGTTGTCGGCACCCGGCGGATGATCAAGGAACTGGAAGATCAGAAAAAGGAAGAAGTCGCGGCACGGAAAAAAGTTCCTGCATCCAGTCCTGCGTCTTTCATCAATGCAAACCCCGTTTATCAACAGCTCAAGATTTCCCTGGCTGAAAATGAGGCGACTGTGGCATCCCTGCGGGTTCGTGTAGCCGAATATCAGTCCCGTTACAACCTGTTGAAAGATTCCGTGAAGCTGGTTCCGCAGATTGAGGCTGAACTTACCCAGCTCAACCGGGATTACGATATCAACAAGAAGAACTACGAAAGCCTGGTTTCACGCCGTGAGTCGGCTTCGATGTCCGGGGAAATGGATGCCAGTTCAGGTGGGGTTGATTTCCGCTTGATTGATCCGCCGCGAGTCTCTCCAAAACCTGTTTCGCCCAATCGACTGCTGCTTTTGCCGCTGACACTGGTGCTGGCTCTTGCTGCTGGTTTGTTCGCTCCCTTTGCAGCGAGCCAGATTCGCCCGGTGGTTTTTGATTCACGTACCTTGCGCGAAATTTCCGGTCTTCCTCTGCTTGGGACGGTTTCAAAGAGAGTGATGGAAACAGAAAAGCTGAAGAACAGGAAAGATTTCAGGCGGTTTATTGCGGTTCTGGCATTGTTCATGGCTGTCTATGGTGCAGGGATTGCCTTGCTGTTTATTCTTTCAATCCGTACTGCCTGAGGAAGAACGATGAGCCTCATAGAACAAGCAGCACAACGATTGGAGCAACTCCGCCAGGCGGGGGTCGATATCCCTCCGCAGCCGGTCAAAGAGAGCGTTCCTGAGACAAAGCTTGAACAGGCAATGCCGCTTGATAAGACTCCACAAGCCTTGCCTCCTCAAGTCGAACCCGATCAGCCGGTTGTTATTCAATCCCCCGAGATGGCGATGTCTCGTCGCGTCGAACTGGATATGGAGGCGCTTTCAGCGGCCGGTATTATTCGCCCCGATTCGCCGCGTTCACAACTGGCTGACGAATACCGGGTCATCAAGCGGCCACTGATTGACAATGCCATGGGCAAAGGACCGGCGCGGATCAAGGATGGCAACCTGATCATGGTCACGAGCGCGCTGCCGGGAGAAGGGAAAACCTTTACAGCGGCCAATCTTGCCATGAGTATTGCCATGGAACTTGATAACACGGTGATGCTGGTCGATGCCGACGTGGCCCGGCCAACTTTGTTGAGCCGGTTGGGCTTGGCGCCGGCACGCGGTTTGCTCGATGTTCTGGTTGATGACTCGATTGATTTGCCGCAGGTCTTGCTCCGTACCAATGTCGAGAAATTGACGATTCTACCGAGCGGAACGCAGCACCCGCGTGCGACTGAATTGCTGGCCAGCGACGCCATGGTCCGTTTGCTGGAAGAAATGGCCAGTCGATATTCAGACCGGATCATCATTTTTGATTCGCCGCCTTTACTGGTGACCACCGAGGCACGTACGCTGGCTTCGCACATGGGGCAGGTAGTCGTTGTTGTCAAGGCGGAAAGCACGGCGCATGCGAATGTGAAACATGCATTGGCCGCTATCGAGGCCTGCCCAGTGAAGCTCATGATACTCAATCAGGCAAAATCGTCAGCTCAGGACGGATATGGTTATGGCTATGGTTATGGTTATGGCTACGGGAATAAAAATGCGAGCTAACATCAACTCAGGGATTTGCGCCCAAAAACTGCTGCTATTGGGTGTTGCCATGAGTTGTATTGCATTTCCGGTTTCAGCTGGAGACTGGAAGATCACGCCAAGAATTACCGTCAATGAAACGGCGACGGATAACGTTGCCTTGAGCAGTACGAACAAGAAGAGTGAGCTGATCACTGATATCAGCCCAGGGATTAGCATTGATGGTTCAGGCGGTCGCTCGAAGCTGCGTTTTGACTACCAGATGCACAACCTGATTTATGCACAGGACTCCTCGCGGAACCAGCTTCAGAACTCGTTGAACGCACTGGGTACGCTCGAAGCGCTGGAAAACTGGTTTTTTATTGATGCCAGTGGAAATATTTCCCAGCAAAGTATTTCGGCCTTTAGTGGTTCGTCGGCGTCTACTGCTGTGAGTACTGGTGACAATAGCAATACCACGGAGACATCGACTTACCGGATTTCGCCCTATTTCCGCGGTGCACTTGGCAACTTTGCCGACTACCAGTTGCGCTATAACCTGAGTACCACGCATTCAAAAACAGCGTTGTCCAACGATTCAACGTCCAGAGAACTTGTTGCATCCCTTAAAGGCGTGACGTCGCTGACAAATCTTGGCTGGTCACTTGATGCCAGCAGCCAGACGATCGGCTATAGCGCCGGACGTGATAACGAGAATGACCGTTTGCGCGGCGTGCTGACCTATCAGATCGATCCACAGTTTCGAGTTTCTCTGTTTGGTGGCCGCGAGTCCAACAATTACCAGAGTCTGAACAAGGAATCGCATACGACCAAGGGTGGCGGCTTCGACTGGTCTCCGACCGAGCGAACGCAGATTTCAGTCAGCCGGGAGAATCGCTTCTTCGGCAACAGCAACAGCTTCAGCTTTGCGCATCGTACTGAGGGTTCGGCATGGAAATACAGTGAAAGCAAGGATGCGAGTGCTCAGGCGAATCAGCAGGTTGGACTTGGAACCTATTTTGAACGGTATTCGAGCATTTGTTCTTCCATTTTTCCAAACGCCACTCCGATACAACAGGCGACATGTGTTTCAAATCTTCTTGGCCCGCTACCCCCAAATGCATTGCTTCCTGGCGGTTTTCTTACTAATGGCGTCACCCTGCAACATCGTCGAGAATTGTCATTCGCGTTACTGGGCGCCAGAAATACAGTGACGTTCGCAGCAAGCCAGAGTGAATCCGAGAGTTTGTCGCAAGGAGCGGGCACCGGTATTAACGTTGGTACTGGTTTTTCAAACGTCCAGAACATTCGTCAGCGTACAGCCAGTATTAACTGGTCGCACAAACTGACTGGTTTGTCATCGCTTACCGGATCATATGCTCACATGAACAGCCAGGGGACGGGGACGTCAACGCTTGAAACAACTCAGCAAATGTTCAATCTGAATTTCACAACTCAACTCGGCCCGAAAACAAACGCGGGTCTTGGCGTGCGACGAGTGGTCGTGGATGGTTCAACAAGCTATACCGAGAACGCGTTGACAGGCGTCCTGTCTCACCAGTTTTAGCCTGCCACTATGTATGAACCATTCTATGGCTTGACCAGCAAGCCTTTTCAGCTCAATCCCGATCCAAATTTCTATTTCGGCAGCAAGCAGCATCGACGGGCTACGGCCTATCTTGAGTACGGCCTGCATCAGAACGAAGGGTTCATTGTCGTTACCGGTGAGGTCGGCGCGGGGAAAACAACCATTGTCCGTGGTCTGCTCAACAAGCTGAGCTCGGAAAAGGTTGTGGCCGCTCAGTTGGTCAGCACTCAGCTTGACGCTGAAGACACGCTGCGCATGGTGGCCGCTGCGTTCGGCGTGCGGACCAAGAATCTCAGCAAGTCGGATGTGTTGCTGTCGCTGGAAGCCTTTCTGGTCGATGTGACCCGGCAGGGAAAACGCTGTCTGCTTATCGTCGACGAGGCACAAAACCTGACGCCCCAGGCCGTCGAGGAATTGCGCATGCTGTCGAACTTCCAGTTCGAAACGCAAGCCCTGTTGCAGAGTTTCCTGGTTGGGCAGCCGGAATTCCGCAGCATCATGCAGAGTCCGCACATGCAGCAACTGCGGCAGCGGGTCATCGCTGCGTGCCACATTGGCCCGATGGATCACGATGAAACGCGAGCCTATATCGAGCATCGCTTGAAGTGCGCCGGTTTCTCAAGTGATCCTTTGTTCAAGATCGACGCCTACGAGGCTATTCACCGGGCCAGTGGCGGCATTCCGCGACGCATCAATTCATTGTGTGATCGTATTCTCTTGTCCGGCTTTCTGGCGGGCAAGAAGGAATTTCTGCTTGCCGATGTGGAAGAGGTTTCCAAGGAACTCAATGAGGAAACACTCTCGCCGGCAGTTTTCTACCGGGACAGCGTCGGCGTGAACGTGGCTGGCAGTGAGGCGGCGCGTATGACCGACAGTTGCATCCTGGATGTCAATTTATCGCTGCTGGAACTGGACTCAAGCACGGCGGATGAAGCCACGCGAGCGATATCAGAGCTGAAGACAGGCATCACCGACCAGCGGCTTGTGCGTCTTGAACGCAGCATGATCCGGATCGAACGCAGCAGTGCAGCGACCCTGGCCTTGCTTCAACAACTCGTCAACGCCATTCGGACACAACCCCCTGAGAAGGAAGATCAATCTTGAATAGCCAACTCTGGCCCGTCGATCTCGGCCCTGTCGTATGCATCGTTGGTGCACGACCAAATTTCATGAAGATGGCGCCGATTCTGCGTGCGTTTGCCGCAAATCACCCAGCCATTCCCACGATGCTGGTACACACCGGGCAGCACTACGACAAGGACATGAACGACCGCTTGTTTGTCGATCTGCGCTTGCCGCACCCGGATATCAACCTTGAAGTTGGCTCGGGGACACATGCCGTTCAGACGGCAGAGGTCATGCGTCGCTTCGAGCCGGTTCTTGATACGCACAAACCGTCCTGCGTGCTGGTTGTTGGTGATGTCAATTCAACGCTGGCGTGTACGCTGGTTGGCGTCAAGAAGGGTGTTCCTGTCGTCCATGTGGAAGCGGGGCTGCGCAGTTATGACCGGGGAATGCCGGAAGAAATCAATCGCGTCCTGACCGATCAGATCGCCGATCTGCTGTACACCACGGAGCGCAGCGCACTGGGCAACCTGTTGCGCGAAGGAATCGCCGAAGAGCGCGTGCGCTTTGTTGGCAACGTGATGATCGACTCGCTGCTATCGAATCGTGAGGCGGCGCATGCGCCTGAAAAAACTGTATCGGAAGCCGGGTTTGACGCGGCAATTCTGAGTGGTTCGCAAGGTTATGCCGTGGTGACGCTGCACCGCCCGTCTAATGTCGACCAGGTGGAGACCCTAAGTCCGTTGCTCGGTGTTTTGCGCGAAGTGTCGGAAAAATTGCCTCTGGTCGTTGCGCTTCATCCGCGTACCCGTTCCAACATCGAAAAATTTGGACTGGGCCAACTGGTATCCAGCGAACGCATCGTTTTGTTGCCGCCGCAAGGTTACCTCGAAATGCTCGGCTTGATGTCCAAGGCACGGCTGGTACTCACCGATTCCGGTGGTTTGCAGGAAGAAACCACGGCGCTTGGAATTCCCTGTCTGACCATGCGCGACAATACCGAGCGCCCAATCACCATCGATCAAGGCACCAACACCATGGTCGGCAGCGACCGGATGGCTATCCTTGATGGCGTCGACGAGATACTTTCCGGAGGAGGGAAGTGCGGTCGTATCCCTGAGTACTGGGATGGTCATGCCGCTGAACGCATCGCCGCCGATCTTGCACAGTGGCTGATTGCACGGCATCTTAAGGAAAAAAAGTAGCGCAGCTCGTAGCTTGGGCTGACGCAGGAAGCCCAACATTGGCGCTGGACGCTGGTCTTCCGGCGTCAGCCCAACCTACACACTACATACTGATTTTTTGACTTTTTGACCAGGGAGGGCATTGAAATGCAAGACAATTCAATAAGAAACGCCCTGACCATCGACGTCGAGGACTATTTTCAGGTTTCCGCCTTTGCACCGTATATCCCCAGAGATCAGTGGAACTCTCGCGAGTGTCGTGTTGAACGCAATGTCGAACGCATTCTTCACATGCTGGACGATCACGGCACGAAAGCCACCTTCTTTACGCTCGGCTGGATTGCCGAGCGTTACCCGCATCTCGTAAGGCGCATTGTCGACGGTGGCCATGAACTGGCCAGTCATGGTTATGGCCATGAGCGTGCCAGCGATCTGAGCGAGGAAGCGTTTTTCCGTGATATTGACTCGGCCAAGAAACTGCTTGAGGACCTGTCCGGACACGAAGTCAAAGGTTACCGGGCACCCAGTTTCTCCATCAGCGAAGGCAATCTGTGGGCGTTTGACTGCCTTGAGCGTGCCGGCTATCGCTACAGTTCGAGCATTTATCCAATCAAGCATGACCATTACGGTATGCCGGATGCTCCGCGCTTTGTCCATCAGGTGCGCGACGGTTTACTCGAAGTTCCGGTAACTACCGCACGCCTTTTTGACCGAAACTGGCCGGCGAGTGGAGGCGGGTACTTCCGTTTGATGCCTTACACGATGTCTCGCTGGTTACTGCAGCGAGTCAATCAACAGGATTGCCAATCAGCCGTCTTTTATTTTCATCCGTGGGAAATCGATGAGGCTCAGCCGCGGATCGATGGGATCAACGCCAAAACCCGCTTCCGCCACTACGTTAACTTGAATAAGACAGAAGCCCGGATTCGGCGTCTGCTGGCCGACTTCAACTGGGCACGGATGGACGAAATATTTCTTCGGGTAACGGCCACCAAATCATGATGGTTGTGGAGTCAACGGCCCTCGCTGTCAGGCAACTTACTCTCGGAAATGCGGCCGAGGCGGCTCGCTGGGATGCCTTTGTAGCTAACTGCGCAAGCGCCACGTTCTTCCACAAGGCTGGCTGGCAAAAGATCATCAGCGACGTTTTTCGCCACAAATCCTATTTTCTTTACGCAGAACGTGCCGGTGTGATCGAAGGCGTTTTGCCCCTCGGCCATGTGAATAGCCTGCTGTTCGGAAATTCACTGGTTTCCCTTCCTTTTGCTGTCTATGGTGGCGTTGCGGCCAATAGTGCGGAAGCGGCCAATGCGCTGGAAGCGGAAGCTCAAAAAATAGCCACTCAATTGGGTGTTGACCACCTGGAATTCCGCAATCTCGAACAACGCCATCCGGAATGGCCGGCGCAGGATCTCTATGTCAGTTTCCGCAAGGTGCTGGAAGCAGAGGTCGAGGCCAACATGCTGGCCATCCCGCGCAAGCAGCGCGCCATGGTGCGCAAGGGGATAAAGAACGGATTGCGTAGCGAAATCGACAGCACGGTTGACCGGTTTTTCTCTTTGTACGCCGACAATGTTCATCGCCATGGCACGCCGGCCATGCCCAAGCGCTACTTTGAAGCCTTGCTGCAGGTGTTTGGCAAGGATTGCGAGGTTCTCACCGTGACGGATGAGAATGCTCGGTCCTTGAGCAGCGTCCTAAGTTTTTACTTCCGCGACGAGGTGCTTCCGTACTACGCGGGTGACGATCTTTCAGCGCGTGATCTGGCCGCCAACGACTTCAAATATTGGGAATTGATGCGGCGCGCCTGCGAACGCGGGCTCAGGGTTTTTGATTACGGCCGCAGTAAACAAGGCACCGGTTCGTATTCCTTCAAGAAGAACTGGGGCTTTGAACCGCAGCCGCTGTATTACGAATACTGCCTGTACAAGCGTGAAAGTATTCCGCAAAACAATCCGAACAATGCCAAGTACAAACTGCTCATCGAGACCTGGCGACGGATGCCGATCAGGCTCGCCAACTGGCTTGGGCCGTTTATTGTGCGAAATCTAGGTTGAGAGGTCGAGTGAGCAATCTCCTTTATCTTGTCCATCGCCTGCCTTATCCGCCCAACAAGGGCGACAAGGTACGTTCCTACCATTTGCTAAAACACCTCGCGGCACGGCATCGCGTATTCCTCGGCACCTTCATCGACGATCCGCAAGACGAAGCCTACGTCGACAAATTGCCTGAGTTCTGTGCGGACATGCACATCGCCCGGATTTCTCCGCGTACGGCCAAGATTCGTAGTCTTACCGGTTTGCTCAGCAATGAAGCACTGACCCTGCCTTATTACCGGAATGCCGGTCTGCAGGAATGGGTTACGCGCACATTGCGCGAACAACAAATTGACGCGGCCGTCATTTTTTCATCCGCAATGGCGCAGTATGTGCAGGGAATACCGAACCTGCGTACTCTGATCGACTTTGTCGATGTCGATTCGGCCAAATGGACTCAATACGCGCCGAACCATCACTGGCCAATGTCTTGGCTTTATCGGCGCGAAGGCGAACGTCTTTTGGCTTTCGAGCGCTCGGTGGCACAACAGGCGACGCATTCCTTTTTTGTGACCGAGAACGAAACCGAACTCTTTTGCAACAGCGCGCCCGAGAGCAAAGGGCGCGTCGATGCCATGTGCAATGGCGTGAACGCCGAGTTTTTCTCGCCAGAGCATGCCCTGGCTACACCTTTCAAGCCGGGCGAATTGCCGCTGGTGTTTACGGGAGCGATGGATTACTGGCCAAACATTGATGCCGTGACCTGGTTTTCAACGGAAATTCTGCCGCAATTATTGCAGCGTCGTCCTGGTTCCAGGTTCTACATTGTTGGCCGCAGTCCGACGCCTGCGGTTTTGGCGCTTGCCGGCGAACACATCGTTGTCACCGGAACCGTCGATGATGTTCGCCCCTATTTGCAGCATGCGGCTGTTGTTGTCGCGCCGCTCCGCCTGGCGCGCGGAATCCAGAACAAGGTGCTTGAAGCCATGGCCATGGGCGTTCCCGTTGTTGCTTCGCAGGAATGCGCTGGCCCGGTGGATGCCGTACCTGAACGCGATTTCCTCACGGCGGGAACCGTCGAGGACTATGTGCGTCAGATTGAATGTCTGCTGCAATCGCCCGAACGCTCCGCTACCATGGGCAAGGCCGCACGCGATCAAGTTCTGGCGCGCTACAGCTGGGACGCCCATTTGTCGAAAATTGACCCGTATCTGGAAGCTTCAACATGAATCGGATGACGAAATCAGCGAGGCGTCGGGTTCATCCTGAGCGGCCACCGGTTTTTGTAGGAGCCCAGTTTCACTGGGCGATTGGCGCTTGTGCTCAAGCGCTGCAATCGCCCAGTGAAACTGAGCTCCTACAGG
>JAIFNM010000219.1 GCA_020047725.1 Betaproteobacteria bacterium | reverse complement strand
TCAATTCCCAGAATGAACTTCGCACCGGCATCAGTTCAATCATGGGAATGGCCTTGCGCGACTTTCTCGCGCACAGGCAACAACTGCGCCTCCCGCTCGACGACCCGAATCAGGTCAAATAGACGCAGCCACCGGCCTGAAAGCCAATAAACACGGGCATCTTCACGGCTCATGCGTGAAGATCCAACATCCATGCGGCTTCCAGGGCAACGGGCCGACGACCGCTCTCTCGGGAGGCCCAGAGCAGGGGTGTGATCCGGTATAATCGCCGGTTTTCTCCCCCCTACTTCTCGCCCCTATGGAACTCGCCAAAAGCTTTGAGCCTGCAGAAATCGAACGTCGCTGGTACCCCGACTGGGAGTCCAAAGGCTTCTTCAACGCTGGCTTGGACAAGAGCAAACCCGCTGACGACGCCTTCTGCATCCTGCTGCCGCCACCCAACGTTACCGGTACGCTGCACATGGGGCACGGTTTCAACCAGGCGATCATGGATGCGCTGACGCGTTACCACCGCATGCGCGGCGACAACACGCTGTGGCAGCCAGGCACCGACCACGCCGGCATCGCGACGCAGATCGTCGTCGAACGCCAGCTGGACGCGCAGGGCATTTCGCGCCACGACCTCGGCCGCGAAAAGTTCCTCGAAAAAGTGTGGGAGTGGAAGGAGTTTTCCGGCAACACCATCACGCGTCAGATGCGCCGTCTTGGCACCTCGCCGGACTGGACGCGCGAGCGCTTCACGATGGACGCCGGATTGTCGAAGATCGTTACCGAAACCTTCGTCCGCCTGCACAAGGAAGGCCTGATCTACCGCGGCGAGCGACTGGTCAACTGGGACCCGGTGCTGCACACCGCTGTTTCCGACCTGGAAGTGGTGAGCGAGGAAGAAGATGGCTTCATGTGGCACATCCGCTACCCGCTGGCGGATGGCAGCGGTTCCTTGACAGTGGCGACGACGCGTCCCGAAACTATGCTCGGCGACACCGCCGTGATGGTGCATCCGGAGGACGAACGTTACAAACACCTGCTCGGCAAGATGGTCAAGCTGCCATTGACGGACCGTGAAATACCGATCATTGCCGACGCCTACGTCGACCTCGAATTCGGCACCGGCTGCGTCAAGGTCACCCCGGCGCATGACTTCAACGACTACGCCGTCGGCCAGCGCCACAAGCTGCCGATCATTTCGATCCTGACACTCGACGCCAAGATCAACGACAATGCGCCAGAGAAGTATCGCGGCATGGACCGTTTCGACGCGCGCAAGGCCGTCGTCGCTGATCTGGAAGCACTCGGTGTGCTGGAAAAAACCGACAAGCACAAACTCAAGGTTCCGCGCGGCGACCGAACGGGCATTGCCATCGAACCGATGCTCACCGACCAGTGGTTTGTCGCCATGTCAAAACCCGGCGCCGATGGCACCAGCATCGTCGGCAAGGCGCTCGAGTGCGTTTCTTCAGGCGAAATCAAGTTCGTTCCCGAGAACTGGGTCAACACCTATAACCAATGGCTGAATAACATTCAGGACTGGTGCATCTCGCGTCAATTGTGGTGGGGTCACCAGATTCCGGCGTGGTACGGCGACAATGGCGAAATCTTCGTTGCCCACGATGAGGCTGAAGCCAAAGCCCAAGCAGCAGCGGCAGGCTACACGGGTGCATTAGTCCGCGACCCGGACGTGCTCGACACCTGGTATTCGTCCGCCCTGTGGCCCTTCTCGACGCTCGACTGGACGCCCGAGTGGCCAGCAAAATCGAACGATGCGCTCGATCTCTACCTGCCGTCGACGGTGCTGGTCACCGGTTTCGACATCATCTTCTTCTGGGTGGCACGCATGGTCATGATGACCAAGCACATCACCGGCAAGATCCCGTTCAAACACGTTTATGTGCACGGCCTGATCCGCGACGCGGAAGGCCAGAAGATGAGCAAGTCCAAGGGCAACGTGCTCGACCCGATCGACCTGATCGACGGCATCGGGATCGAGGATCTGGTCAAGAAACGCACTACCGGCCTGATGAACCCGAAGCAGGCACAACAGATCGAAAAGCGCACGCGCAAGGAATTCCCGGAAGGCATTCCCTCCTTCGGCACCGACGCGTTGCGTTTCACCTTCCTCTCGCTGGCCAGCCCTGGCCGCGACATCAAGTTCGACCTGCACCGCTGCGAGGGCTACCGCAACTTCTGCAACAAGCTGTGGAACGCCACGCGCTTCGTGCTGATGAACACCGAAGGCCAAGATTGCGGCATCGACGCCTGCACGCCCCAGCAGTGCTCGAAACAGCTTGATTTCTCGTTCGCCGACCGCTGGATCGTCAGCAAGCTGCAGCGTACCGAAGCCGAGATTGCGCAGCACTTTGCCGACTACCGCTTTGACCTGCTCGCCCGTGCCATCTACGAATTCATCTGGGACGAGTTCTGCGACTGGTATCTGGAACTGGCCAAGGTGCAGATGCAGTCCGGCACGCCGGAACAGGCAAGAGCCACGCGCCGCACGCTGGTACGCGTGCTGGAAACCGTGCTGCGTATGGCGCATCCGCTAGTGCCCTTCATCACCGAAGAGCTCTGGCAGGCCGTCGCCCCGCTCGCCGGCAAGAAGACGCACGAGTCGATCATGCTCGCCGCCTACCCGCAGGCGCAGCCGGAAAAAATCGACGAAACCAGCGAAGCCCAGGTCCAGCAGCTCAAGGACTTTGCCTACGCCTGCCGCAACCTGCGCGGCGAAATGAGCCTCTCGCCGGCGCAAAAAGTGCCTTTGATTGCCAGCGGTAATGCCGAAGAGTTGGCTGGCTTCGCGCCCTACCTCAAGGCGCTGGCCAAGCTCTCCGACATGCAGATCGTCGACGTGCTGCCGGACGACGCCAACTCGCCAACCGCCGTCGTTAGTGAAACACGGCTGATGTTCAAGATCGAAATCGACGTCGCCGCCGAAACCGAACGCCTGAGCAAGGAAATCACCCGCATCGAAGGCGAGGTCATCAAGGCCAACGCCAAGCTCGGCAACGAAAGCTTCGTCGCCCGCGCCCCGGCGCAGGTCGTCGAGCAGGAGAAGAAACGACTGGCCGACTTTGCGGCGACGCTAGAAAAACTCAGGCCACAACTTGAGCGACTCAAGCGCGGATAAACCACCCACATCTCCGCTTCAGGCATTGAGGTGACAACACTTCTCGTCATGGCTGCCGGCATGGGTTCGCGCTATGGCAGCCTGAAGCAGATGGATGCCATGGGCCCGCATGGCGAGACGGTGCTTGATTATTCGGTGTTCGACGCGATGCGCGCCGGCTTTCGGCGCGTCGTCTTCGTCATTCGAGCCGACTTCGCCGAAGCTTTCAAATCCCGAACCGCTGCCCGCTACGGCGGGCGCATTGAAATCAACTACGCCTATCAGGATCTGCACGACCTGCCTGAGGGATTTACCGTACCGCAAGGCCGGGTCAAACCCTGGGGCACCCTGCACGCCGTTCTGGCCGCACGCGACCTGTTGACTGAAGCTTTTGCCGTCATCAACGCCGACGACTTTTATGGCCGCGATGCGTTTGAATGCCTGGCACGGTTCCTGGGCAAGGAAAATCACACCGGGCCAAGGCCGGACCATTTCGCCATGGTCGGCTACAAGATCGGTGCCACGCTGTCCAGCAATGGCGGTGTCAATCGTGGCATCTGCCGGGCGCAGAACGGTTTGCTGGTTGCGGTCGAAGAGCACAAGGGCATCGCGGTGGAGGCCGACGGCGTCTGCCGTGGCACCAACCTTGCCGGAGCAAAGGTCCCGATCCCGACCGAGGCCATTTCGTCCATGAACACCTGGGCCTTCACGCCCGCCATCCTCCGCCATATGTCCGACCATTTCACCGCCTTCCTCGAAGCCCGTGGAACAAGCCTGACCGCCGAGAGCTACATCCCCGATGTCATCGACAGCCTGATCCGCAACGGAAAGGCAGACTGCCGGATACTTGAGACCGACAGCCTCTGGTTTGGCGTGACCTACCCGCAGGATAGGGTTCATTGTCAGGAAAGCATTCGCCAACTGATCGCCGCAGGCGACTACGAGGCAGACCTCTGGAAACCGGGCCGCGACGCCTGAAACCCATCTTTTTTGCCTCAAAAACACAGCGAGCAAAAAGTAATACCCATATGTGCCGCAATTATCTTGCAAGGCGATCTAATTGCTATTAGCGTGGTGGTTTGTGTAATAAAGCGTGGTATGCATCGTCAGGCTCATCATGCGTACCGTTTCCCCCCAGCCTGTTGGAGAATCAAAAATGAAAACAACGTGCAAACTTCTGGCTGCGCTGACCTTCGGCGCAATGATCAGTACCCAGGTCTTGGCCCAGGCCAAGGTCACCATCTACACGGCGGCCCCGCAGGAACTTATCGACAAGGTCATCCCCTCCTTCGAGAAAAGCGCCAATGTCAAAGTCGATCTGATCAAAGGCGGATCAGGTGACCTGATCAACCGCTTGAAAGCCGAAAAAGGACGCCAGACGGCCGATGTGCTGTTCAGTGTTTCAACAGAGGTAATTGAGTCCAATGCAGGCCTGTTCACCAAGTACATGCCTGAAAACGCAAAATTCATGGCCAGCGAGTTCAAGGTGAATGATGCAGCCGTACCGTTTACCGCAGTGGCCACGTCATTCGGCGTCAACACCAAGCTGTTGACGCCCGCCCAATACCCGAAGACCTGGATGGACCTGGCCAACCCCATGTACAAGGGCAAGATTTCGGCCGCACGTCCAGATAAAGCGGGGTCCGCATTCATCCAGCTCGGCATCCTCCTGCAGCTCTATGGCGAAGAAAAAGGCTGGGAACTTTACGCCAAGATCCTCGATAACACGATCCTCTCCAACAGTTCCGGCGCCGTGTCGAAATTCGTCAACGATGGCGAAGCATCCGTGGGCCTGTCCAATGAAGACACCCTGCTCAGATACAAAGTGGGCGGCGGCCCGGTTGAACTGATCTACCCGGCCGATGGAACCTCCGCCATCGCCGACGTCATGGCGCTGACGGCCACACCGATCAACGCCGAGGGCGGTAAAGCCTTCATCAATTTCATGCTCTCAAGTGAAGCGCAGGAAGTCGTTGATGCGGCTGGTCGCCGCCCTGTTCGCGCCGACATCGTCTCCAAGAATGCCTTGACTCCCTTGAGCAAGCTCAAGCTGGTCAAATACGACGACGATTGGGCCGGTGCCAATCGCGCCCGCATCCTCGCCAAATGGAACGATTTGCTGCTGAACAAGCAATAATTACAGGAAACGCTCGCTCCGCCCCGTCATTCCGGCACCAGCCGTAATCCAGTGACTGCAAAAACTGGACACCGGTTTTCACCGGTGTGACGGGTATTTTCAGTGCCTTGCTTATCAATTAACCCTGAAACTGATCATGGCTCAAGTCCGCATCAAGAACATCAAAAAATCCTACGGCAACCACGTAGCCCTCAAAGGCATCAACCTCGACATCGATTCTGGTGCTTTCTTCACGCTTCTTGGCCCCAGCGGTTGTGGAAAAACGACCTTGCTGCGTGCCATCGCCGGCTTTCATCAGCAAGACGCTGGCGAGATTTTTGTCGGCGAAGAGTCGATCGGCCATCTGAGCGCCAACAAGCGCAACGTCGGCATGGTGTTTCAGGATTACGCAGTATTTCCGCATCTAAGCGTTTTTGATAACGTGGCCTTCGGCCTGGTGCAGCAGAAGGTGCCGGCGGCTGAAATCAGGCAGCGCGTAACGGACATCCTGGCCACTGTGCAACTTGATCAGCACGCGGAACGGATGCCGCACCAGTTGAGCGGCGGCCAGCAACAGCGCGTCGGCCTGGCCCGTGCGCTAGTCATCCGACCCAAGGTGCTGTTGATGGACGAGCCCCTGTCCAATCTCGACGCCAAATTGCGCATTGATCTCCGACGCGATATCCGACAGGTGCAGCAGGAGTTCGGCATTACCGCCATCTATGTAACCCATGATCAGGAAGAAGCCTTGTCGATCTCCGACCAGGTTTGTGTAATGTTTGACGGCGTGGCGCAACAGGTCGACACACCCTGGGCGATCTATAACCGGCCGGAAAACCGCTTTGTCGCCAGCTTTGTCGGCGCCAACAATTTCATGGCCGTGGACACCACACACACCGACTCAGCGCAGTTGCTGGGGCAGAAATTTGACGCACCCGCGGCGATACGCAATCAGGCGAATTGCGTCGCCGCCATCCGCCCCGAAAAGGTGCTGGTCAACCGGGCGCTGACCGGCAACGGATTGCAGGTCGACGGCACTTTGCGTCAGTCCATGTTCACCGGACGCGAACTGCAGTTGCTGGTGGACGTCGCCGGACACGGCGTACTGGAAGCACTCACCGCACCCAACGAAACCATGATGGCAGTAAAGATCGGCGACACCGTGAGCGTCGGACTCCTGGCGGCGGATATCCTCTATTACGCCGAAGGGGAAACCGGGAAGCTGTTGTCATGAGCGCTCCGGGAACAAAACGTCCAAGCGCCATGCGCGGATTCGTGCGCATCGATTTCTGGTCGATCATCATGGCTGTTTCACTGGCCGTCATTGGACTGATGCTGATCTGGCCGATAGCGCAGGTACTGATCCTCGGATTCATCAACCCCGAGACGCAGTCCTTCACGCTAGACAATTACCTGAAGGTACTGACGCACCCCTACTACCTCGGCGCGTTCAAGAACACGCTGATCGTGGGCGTCGGCGGCATGGTCGGCGCTTGTCTGCTGGGCGTTCCGCTAGCCTATTGCACGGCCCGCTACGTGGTCAAGGGGCGCAGCCTGATCGCCACGCTGGCGGTCATGGCGCTGGTTTCGCCGCCCTTCATCGGCGCTTACTCATGGATCGTCGTCGCCGGCAACAACGGCTGGCTGACCCAGCAAATGAAAGCCCTCGGCATCACCATGCCGACCATTTACGGCATCCACGGCATCATCCTGGTGTTCAGCCTGAAATTCTTTCCGTTCGTTTATCTGATGACGGAAAGCGCCTTGCGCAACATCAACCGCTCGTTCGAGGAAGCCGCCGAAAACCTCGGCTGCAGCCGGCTGGAACGACTGTTCAAGATCACCTTGCCGCTGGTCTTTCCGGCGATCAGCTCGGGCGCCATTCTGTGCTTCGTGCTGTCGATTGCCGATTTCGGCACGCCGTCGATCATCGGCCGCGACTTCCGGACCTTGTCGACCATCGCCTACAACCAATACACGTCCGAAATGGGCGGGCCGCCGACCATGGCCGTCAGTATCTCGATGCTGATGATCGCGATGTCGATGCTGGCCGTCCTGTTGCAGCGCCACCTGATGGGCAAGCGCCGCTATACCGGATCGATGACCAACCGCACTGCGCCCAAGGAGTGCAAGGGCGTGTTCGGAGCGGCCATACACCTCCTGAGCTACGCCGTCGTGGCGCTGGCCACGCTGCCCATCGTCGTGGTGATCTACACGTCGTTCCTGCAGACTAGCGGCCCGGTATTTACTGGCGGATTCGGCCTCAACAGCTACGCCCGCGTAATCAACGAAGTCTCCGACGTCATCGTGAACACCTTCCGGTTTTCACTGATCGCCACGATTGCGATCACCGTCGCTGGCGGGCTGATCTCATACATCATCGTGCGCCGCGAAACCCCGCTCTCGGGCATTCTGGATACCGTGCTGATGGTGCCCTACGTCGTGCCCGGCGTGGTCATGGCCATCGGCTTCCTGCTTACTTTCAACGAAGGCTCGCTCGATCTGATGGGAACGGGAACCATCATCGTCCTGATCCTGTTCATCCGCCGCTTGCCCTACGGCGTACGCGCCACCAGTTCGGTGCTGCGCCAGATCAAGCCGTCGATCGAGGAAGCCGCGATCAGCCTCGGCGCCTCGCCGGCCAAAGCCTTTCTGCGCGTCACCGTACCGCTGATGATGCCGGGAATCGTTGCTGGTGCGATGATGAGTTTCATAACGGCCATCAACGAACTCTCGTCCACCCTGCTGCTCTATACGGCACGAACGGCCACCATGCCGGTACGCATCTACAGCGCGGTGCTGGACGGTGAATTCGGCATCGCTGCGGCGCTGTCGACGATACTGCTGGTCAGCTCCGGCTTGTGCGTATTCGTCGTTCTGCGCTTCTCGCAATCAAAAGAAGGCGCCTTCGTCTGACCCACGCCAGAACGCCCGTCAAACGGCGTTCTCCGGCAGGCATAGTGCGAGAGCCGCGTAATCATTGGCTTCCAGGCATTACATCCTGGAGATGACCATATCTATTGACCTGCAAGCCACCCAAATGATTCAGCCAGGCACCGATTGAGATCGCCAACACCAGCCTTTGCATGCAGCAAGACATCACCTTCGAAATCTAAAACCAGCTCATCCGGAATAATTCCGTTGTCTTTTTTTGTTTTCGTCGACTATATTGAAAGTGCACTCTAACTGTTGAAAGGAGTTGTCATGTTCAAGAACATTCTTGTCCCTACTGACGGTTCCCAGTTCTCACAGGGTACCGCCCGGCGAGCCGTTTCTTTCGCCAAGGAAGCGGGTGCTCGCCTCACCGTTTTCTATGTCAAACATCATACCCCGGAGTATTACTGGGGCAAGGGCGCATGGGTTCACTTACCGGAACCCTACAAACTTGAGGAATTTGCCGAACAGGAAGCGCAAAACGTTCTCCAGTTCGTTGAAGACCTCTGCAAGGAGGCTGGCGTGCCCTGCACCAGGATGACGTTGACCAGCGACGTTGTCCATGAAGCCATCATTGAAGCCGCCGCGCAATGCGGTTGCGACCTGATTTTCATGGCCTCGCATGGCCGGCGCGGGTTGAATGCACTGGTGCTCGGCAGTGAAACCAACAAGGTGCTTACGCACTCGAAGATTCCGGTGCTTGTTTACCGCTGAGACTGATCGGCACAAGCATGGAACACCGGCGGGCGCGAACCAATAAGCGAAATCGCGCCCGCACCCTTCCCGACTCTTTCATGGGATATTCTGGATTGCCTCTCGTGAGTGCATCAAACGGCGTTCACGAGGTGGCAGCCTGAAAAATCAACGACTCACAACGCTAGATCTCTTCAGCCCGGTGGCAAGCCGTAAGGTGATCGCCGACCTGCCGCAGTTGCGGTGCATCGACCTTGCAAACGTCGATGCAGTGCGGGCAGCGACGGTGAAACGCGCAGCCCGGTGGCGGATCGAGCGGCGACGGCAACTCGCCCTTGGCCATGAAGCGCACCTTGCGCTGTCCGACGTC